>RFUD01000168.1 GCA_009923125.1 Planctomycetia bacterium | reverse complement strand
CCCCGACTGTCCAACAAATGGGGTCCACCTCAGTTCACGATCTACACGTGGGTCAATGAATCGGCGGTTCTGTATGTTCCGACAGGTACCTGTCGCGCCACGATCGATCATGGAAACAAGTGGTTTCCGAACGCAGTTGTCGTGTGACGAAGGAGCCTTGATGAGCGAATTGTGTGATCGACAGTCGTCTGATAGGGTTCGAGGCGGGGCAGTCACGAAAGGACAAGTGATCTGATGTTTGGCGTTCAATTCGCGAACGTGCTCGCCAACGGGGCCACGCTGGCGATGGCACTCGCGATCTTGTTCGCGCCGTGTGCGAGTCGAGCCGGGGCCGTGAACATGACTTGGGTGGACGTCGGCAACCCGAACAACGCTGCCGACTTGAGTGGGCATGGCCGTGTTGACCACGCCTACCGAATCGGCATGTACGAGGTCACGATCGGGCAGTACGCCGACTTCCTCAACGCGGCGGCCAAGAGCGATCCCTACGGCCTGTACGACGATCACATGCGGACGGACCTCAACATCGCCGGCATCTCACGGGCAGGAACGAGCGGCTCGTACACCTACACCGTGATCGACAGCGCGAACCGACCCATCGCGTACGTCAGTTGGTTCGATGCGGCCCGGTTCGCCAACTGGATGCAAAACGGTCAGGGCTCCGGCAGCACGGAAACGGGCGCCTACACGCTCAACGGGCTGACGAGCGGTTCCGCCCCGGCGAAAAACGCGGGGGCGCAGGTCTACATCCCTACCGTGGATGAGTGGTACAAGGCAGCGTTCTACTCCCCCGCAAAGGGCATCGCCGGCGGCTACTACTCCTTCGCCACGCAGAGCGATTCAGCACCCGGCAACACGATCGGCGCAACAGCCGATCAGGCGAATTACTACGCCGGCGGGCACTACGCGACGACGAATGCGGGCGAGACGTATTCCACCTCGCAGAACTATCTCACGAACGTGGGGGCGTTCTCCGCGAGCGCGAGCTACTACGGCACGTTCGACCAGGACGGCAACGTGCAGGAGTGGAACGACGATTTTTACAGCGGCCTCTCCCGCGGGGTGGGCGTGCGCGGCGGATTCTGGAACAGCCAGAACCCCAGTTCGCTCGACAAGGCAACCGGGGCCGCGCTCGCCAATGCGGCCGACGCGAACTCGGGCTACGGCTTCCGACTCGCCAGCGTGGTCGCGGTGCCCGAGCCGTCAACCGGCTGCCTGCTCGCGGCCGGGATCGCGGCGGGCTGGCGGGCCATCCGGCGCCGGTGCTCGGCCCACGCGACGCGCTAGGGGCCGCACGACCGCTACGACCCGCACCCGCGCTGCGGCCCTGATTCGGCCTCGCGCTTTCGGCCGAACAGCGTCGTCATTACGATCGGGGGCGGGTGTTCGAGGCCGGCAGTGGCCGGTATTTCGGACGCCGCAGGAGCGTGATGCGCATGAATGAGCCAGTGCGGGTCGGCGTGGTGGGCATGGGCACCGTCGGATCGGGCGTGGTGCGGCTGCTCGTCGAATCGGCCGACCACATCGAGCGGCATGCGGGCCGGCCGATCGTCGTCGAGAAGGCGGTGGTCAAGGACCTGGCCAAGGCCCGCAGCGTGGACGTGCCGGGGGGCAGGCTGTCGGCCGACTGGCGCGACGTATCTCGCGACCCGTCGATCAGCGTGGCGGCCCTGCTCGTGGGCGGCCTCGAACCGGCCCGGACGATCATGATCGACCTCCTCGAGCACGGGAAGGACGTGGTCACGGCCAACAAGGCGCTGCTCGCCGAGCACGGCCCGGAACTCTTCGAACTCGCCCGGCGGAAGGGCCGCTCGATCGCGTTCGAGGCGGCCGTGGCGGGCGGCATCCCGATCGTGGCCGCGATCGGCGAGTGCCTGGCCGCCAACCGCATCGAGAGCATCCGCGGCATCCTGAACGGCACGAGCAACTTCATCCTCACGCGGATGGAGGAGGACGGCGCCGACTACGCCGACGTGCTCAAACTCGCGCAGGAAAAGGGCTTCGCCGAGGCCGACCCGGCGATGGACGTGGACGGCACCGACGCCACGCAGAAACTCGCGATCCTCGCGCACCTGGCGTTCGGTGTGTGGGTGCCGTGGGCCGAGATCCCGCGGACCGGCATCGATGGCCTCGACCTCGATCTTCTGACCTACGCCGGTGAACTCGGCTACCGCATCCGGCTCGTGGCCGTGGCCACCCGCAGCGACGGCAGGCTCGCGATGCGGGTCGCACCCGCGCTCGTGAGGATCGGCACGCCGCTCGCGGAGACCCGCGGCGCCTACAACGCCGTGAGCATCGTGGGCGACGCCGTGGGGCGGATGTTCTTCCACGGCCTGGGCGCGGGGCAGATGCCCACGGCCTCGGCCGTCGTGGCCGACATCATCGACACGGTCGTGGGCCGGGCGGCGATCACGTTTCGGACGACGGGCGTGCTGTCCGCCGACACGCCCGCGGCTCGGATCGCGGGCGTGGACATGCAGGAACGGCACTTCCTGCGGATCCGCGTCAAGGATCGGCCCGGCGTGCTCGCCCGCATCACCGGCATCCTCGGGGAGCACGGGATCTCGATCGCCTCGGTGATCCAGCATGAGGCCGGGCAGGGGGGCGACGCGAACGTGCCGCTCGTGATCATGACGCACCCCTGCGGGACGACGGCCCTGCGGAAGGCGGTCGATCACATCGACGCGTCCGACGTGGTGAGCGGGCGGAGTGTCTGCCTGAGCGTTCTCGAGGACTGACTCGCCAGCAGGCCGTACCCGATGGAAACCATGAAGTACCTGATCGTGATCCCCGATGGCGCGGCCGACGCGCCGCAGGAGTCGCTCGGCGGCCGGACGCCGTTCCAGGCGGCCCGCACGCCCGCGCTCGACGCGCTGGCCGCCCGCGGTCGCGTGGGCCTCACGAACCACGTGCCCGAGAGCCTGCCGCCCGGCTCCGAGGTGGCCTGCATGAGCCTTCTGGGCTACGACCCGCTCGCGTATTTCACGGGGCGGGCGCCGCTCGAGGCGGCCGCGCAGGGAATCGTGCTCGGGCCCCACGACTGGGCCGTGCGCTGCAACCTCGTGACGATCTCTCCGGCCGAGGGCGGCCCGGTGATGGAGGACTTCACGGCCGGCCACATCTCGACGGAGGAGGCGACGGAATTGCTCGCCGCCTGCCAGCGGGGCCTCGCCGTTGAGTTCGCTGACCTTGTGGGCTGGGAGTTCAAGCCCGGCGTGAGCTACCGCAATCTGCTCATCCATCGTGGCCGCAGCGATGCGCCGGCACCGCTCTCGGCCGACCTCCGGGCCACGCCCCCGCACGATCTCATGGACAAGCCCATCGCCGACGCGTTTCCGCGCGGGTTCGGCAGCCGGCTCCTCGCCGACATCATGGCGCGGAGCGCCACCTGGCTGGCCGACCATCCTGTGAACAAGGCGCGGAGCGCCGCCGGGAAGCGTCCCGCCACGCACGTCTGGCTGTGGGGCGTGGGCAAGGCTCCGGCATTCGAGCCCTTTGCATCGAAATACGGTATGGGCGGCACGATGATCACGGCGGTCGACCTGCTCCGCGGCCTCGCGGCGCTGGCCGGCTGGAAGCGGCGCGAGGTGGCGGGGGCGACGGGCTACCTCGACACGGACTACGCGGCGAAGGGCCGGGCGGCGATCGACGAGCTGTCGCACACCGACCTCGTGTGCGTGCACGTCGAGGCGCCCGACGAAGCCAGCCACCAGGGGAATTCCGCTGAGAAAGTAAAAGCGATCGAGGAGATCGACGCCAAGATCGTCGGCCCGCTCGCGAGGCATCTCGAATCGCTGGGCCCGCACCGGATCCTCGTCTGCCCCGACCACCCCACGTTCATCTCCACGAAGACGCACTCCCGTGGCCGGGTGCCGTTCGTGATCGCCGGCAGCGGCATCGCCCCCGGCGGCCAGGCCACCTGCGACGAAGTGGCGGCGGCGGCGAGCGGCGACGTGGTGGAGCCGGGTTGGAGACTGATGGGGACATTCCTCGGAAAGGACTGAGTGGCGATGGCGCTGGTGGTGCAGAAGTTCGGCGGGACGAGCGTGGCCGACCCGCAGAAGATCGTGGCGGCGGCGAAAAAGGCGATCGCGCGGCATCGGGAGGGCAAGCAGGTCGTGGTCGTGGTGAGCGCGATGGGCCACCAGACCGACATCCTCGTCGACCTCGCCAAGGCGATCACCGATCGGCCGAGCGCCCGCGAGATGGACATGCTGCTCTCCACCGGGGAGCAGGTGAGCGTGGCGCTGTTCGCGATGGCGATCCAGTCGCTCGGCCACAAGGCCGTGAGCCTGACCGGGGCCCAGATCGGCATCCGCACCGACTCCACCCACACGAAGGCCCGGATCAAGTCGATCTCCACCGACCACGTGAAACAGCTGCTCGCGGACGGGGCGATCGTGATCGCCGCCGGCTTCCAGGGGATCGACCAGAACGGCAACATCACCACGCTCGGCCGCGGCGGCTCCGACACGACGGCGGTGGCGCTTGCGGCCGTCCTCGACGCGGATCTGTGCGAGATCTACACCGACGTGGACGGCGTCTACACGACCGACCCGCGGATGCTCCCGGAGGCCCGCCGGCTCGGCTCGATCAGCTATGACGAGATGCTCGAGCTCGCGAGCCTCGGGGCGGGCGTGATGCATTCGCGGTCGATCGAGTTCGCCAAGAAGTTCGGCGTCAAGGTGCTCGTGCGGTCGAGCTTCAAGGACGTGCCCGGCACGGTGATCCTCTCGGCTGAGGAATCGACACCGCGGCCGGCGAGCGGCGTGGCGCTCGCCCGGGACGAGGCCCGGATCACGCTCGAGAACGTGCCCGATCAGCCCGGGTCGAGCCACGCGCTCTTCTCGCGCTTGGCCGCGGCCGGCATCGCCGTCGACATGATCGTGCAGAACGTGGGGCAGAGGGGGCGGGCCGACATCTCGTTCACGGTGCCGGCCGACGATCTGGCCGAGGCGCTCGACGTCTCGACGGCGGTCGCGAAGGAGCTCGGGGCGACGGGCGTCTCGCACGACGCGGCGCTGGCGAAGGTGAGCGTCGTGGGCGTGGGCATGGAGCGTGAGGAGGGCGTCGCAGGCCGGATGTTCTCGGCGCTCTCCGCCGCCGGCATCAACGTGCGCATGATCACCACGAGCGAGATCAAGATCTCGGCGCTCGTCGACAAGTCGGACGCGCAGGCAGCGGTCCAGGCCGTGCACCGGGCCTTCGGTCTGGAGGCCGAGACGGTGGACGGCGAGGCCGACGTCGCCGGCACGCACCTCGTGAAGTCGAGCCCCCTCGAGGTGGTGCAGCGGCTCGAGGGGATGGAGGATCTGGCCATCGAAGACTGCCAGCTCGACTCGTCGCAGGCGCTCGTCACGTTCAGCGACCTCCCCGACACGCCGGGCGTCGCGGCGGCGGTGTTCGAGGAGGTGGGCCGGGCCGGACTGAACGTGGACATGATCGTGCAGAGCCACCCGCGCGACGGCCGGGCCGAGATCTCGTTCACGGTTCCCGCCGGCGATCGGGACAGGGCGACCGACGTGGCGAAGAAGATCGCCGCCGCCCGGGGGGCGAAGGTGGCCGACGTGCCTCACGTCGCCAAGCTCTCGATCACGGGCGTCGGCATCCGCAGCCATGCGGGCGTGGCCGACCGGCTGTTCAAGCCGCTGGCCGACGAGGGGGTCAACATCGACCTCGTGAGCACGAGCGAGGTGCGGCTGAACGTGATCGTGGCCGCGGAGCACGGCGAAAAGTCGCTCCGCGTGCTGCGGAAGGCCTTCGGACTCTGAGCCCGGGAGAGACCGTCATCATGGCCGACACCATCTTCTCGAAGATCATCGACCGCAGGATCCCGGCGCGGATCGAGCACGAGGACGACCGCTGCCTCGCGTTTCACGACGTCGCCCCGCAGGCTCCGACGCACGTGCTCGTGATCCCGAAGCAGCCGATCCCGTCGCTCGCCCACCTCGAGCCCGCCGACGAAGCCATC
>RFUD01000167.1 GCA_009923125.1 Planctomycetia bacterium | reverse complement strand
GCCCACGAGGGCTACTTCCACCTGGACTCCGTCGAGGCCGAGTGGAATCGCGGCCGCGAGGAACTGCCGAACCTCGGCTACAAGCTTCGGCACAAGGAGGGCTACTTCCCCTGCCCGCCGTCGGACCAGCTCATGGACATCCGCAACGAGATGATGCTCACCATGATCCAGGCGGGCATCGACGTCGAGGCCCAGCACCACGAGGTGGCGACCGCGGGCCAGTGTGAGATCGACATGCGGTTTCAGGAACTCGTCCGCATGGCCGACCAGATGTGCCTCTACAAGTACATCGTGCGGAACGTCGCCCGCCGCCACGGCAAGACGGTCACGTTCATGCCCAAGCCGCTCTACGGCGACAACGGCTCCGGCATGCACACCCACATCTCGCTCTGGAAGGAGGGACACCCGCTGTTCGCGGGCTCGGGCTACGCCGGCCTCTCGGAGATGGCGCTCCATGCCATGGGCGGCATTCTCCGTCACGCCCCGGCCTTGCTCGCGATCACGAATCCGACCACGAACAGTTACAAGCGGCTCGTGCCCGGCTACGAGGCCCCGGTCAACCTCGCCTACTCGCAGCGGAACCGCTCGGCGAGCTGCCGGATCCCGATGTATTCGGCGAGCCCGAAGACGAAGCGGATCGAGTTCCGCTGCCCCGATCCCACCTGCAATCCCTACCTCGCCTTCGCGGCGATCCTGCTCGCGGCGATCGATGGCATCCAGAACAAGCTGAATCCCGGGCCGCCGCTCGACCGTGACATCTATGATCTGCCGCCGGAGGAACTGGCGAAGGTGCCCAAGGCCCCCGGCTCGCTCGACGAGGCCCTTGCGGCCCTCGAACGAGACCACGAGTTTCTCTTGCGCGGCGACGTGTTCACCGAGGACGTGATCGCCACCTGGATCCACTTCAAGCGCGAGAAGGAGATCCAGCCGATGCGCCTCCGGCCGCATCCGTACGAGTTCTGCCTCTACTACGACGCGTGATGTGGGGCAAGCGTCTCGCTTGCCGGGAGCGGGCTCGACCCGTCGCACGGGGGTCGTTTGTCCTTCAGGCAACCGTGACGGTCGCCCCACCCTTAGGCAACCGGGACGGTCGCCCCACCTTCAGGCAACCGGGACGGTCGCCCCACGGGCCGCTGGGCGAGAACGGAGGGGCCCTACCAGCAGGTCTTGCCGCCGTTGACGGCGATCGTTTGCCCCGTTACGAAGGCCGCCTCGTCGCTTGCGAGATAGACGGCAGCCCAGCCGACTTCCTCGGGCTTGCCCCAGCGTTGCATCGGCACCGTCGCGAGGTAGGCGTCCTTGTCTTCCTGCGGGTCGTTCACGTGACGCTCCACGGGGATCCAGCCGGGGGCGATCATGTTCACCGTGATGCCGAACGGGGCGAGTTCGTGGCACATGCTCCGGGACCAGCCGGTCTGGCCCCCCTTCGCCGCGACGTAGGCGGAGAACGGAGCGACTCCGAGGAGAAAAACCTCGCTCGTGATGTTGATGAACCGTCCGTGCTTCCGGGCTTTCATGCCGGGGAGGGCGCGGCGGGCGAGGAGGTAGGGGCTCTTCACGAAGAAGTCGAGCATCTGCTCGTGGAAGGCCCAGTCGTACTCCTCGATGGGCTTGAGCGGCTGCGGCGGCGTGGCGTTGGCCACGATGATGTCCACCGTCCCGAGCGACTTTTCGATCGCGGTGAACATGCCATCGATCGCCTGCTCGCACGTGACGTCGGCCTGGAAGACCTCGGCTGTGATGCCGGCTGCGCGCAGGTCGGCGAGGGTCTCGTCGGCCCGGGGCTTCGAGTTGGCGTAGTTGACCGCGACCTTCGCGCCGGCGAGGCCGAGGCACTTGGCTGTCGCCCGGCCGAGGCCGGTGGATGAGCCGGTGACGAGGGCCGTGCGGCCGGCGAGTGAGAAGCAGGGATGGGGCATCGGTGACTCCTGGGATCTCTAGCCGAGCGTCGGGGCGCAGGCGTTGGTGAGGTGGTGGATGATGCCGGCGACGGCCCCCTGCCGCTTGCTCGACGTGGTGGCGACGATCGTGCAGTCGGCGAGCGACGCTGTGAGCGTGCGCTGCCGCACGCGCTCGAGCACGCGGGCGAACCGTTCGGGTGCGCCCGCGAGCAGCTCGCCGTGCACGAACAGCGTCGTCGGGTTGAAGATGTTGATCACGGCCGCGATCGCGATCGCGAGGTATTCCGTGACGGTGCGGAGTTCGTGCTGAAAGTCGGCAGGGCGGGTCGTCAGCAGGTCGGCCACGGCAGCGAGCGACAAGGTTTTTCCGAGTTTCTCGCCGATCAGCCGCACGAGGGCGGCGTCGGTGGCGAGCGTCTCCAGACAGCCGCGGTTGCCGCAGCCGCAGCGGACGCCGTCCGGGACGACGGTGATGTGGCCCACCTCGCCCGCCATGCCGCTGTGGCCCGCCAAGAGCCGGCCGCCGCTCATCACGCCCAGCCCGAGGCCCGTGGCCGCGTCGAGCACCGCGAAGTCGTCGAGGCCCCGGGCGTCACCATACAGCCATTCGCCAAGCACGAGGGCGTCGCTCTCCTGCACGAGGACGCACGTCACCCCGAGCCGCGTTTCGAGGTCGTAGGCGGGGTTGTGCTTGTCGAGGAGATGCAGGTTCGGCGAGAAGACGATCTCCCGGAGCCGCTCGTTGACGAGGCCGGGCACGCTCAACCCGATGCCGTGGACGACCGCGGCGCTCGAATGGATGAGCGTCCGGCACGCCTCCTCGACCGCATTCAGCAGGGCGGGATAGCCGGCGGGCGTCGCGAAGCGGATCGTACGTTCCTCGGTCACCGTGCCGTCGAGGCCCGTGGCGACCACGCAGCAGGTGCCTGCATCGATCACCAAGCCGAGGACGGCGGCCGAGGCGGCGGCCATGCGCACGAGCCGGCCCGGACGGCCGAGTGCCTGTTCCGCCGGATCGAGTTCCTCGACGAGGCCGCGCTTGAGGAGCGCGTCGACGGCCTTCGACACGGTCGGGGCGGTGAGGCCTGAGACACGCGTGAGCGCCGCCCGCGACGAGGGCCCGTGCCGCTGGATCGCCTCCAGCAGCCGCCGCTCGTTGATCCGGCGAAGAAGCGTCGATTCGACGCGATTGTCACTCTGCTTCATGGGAGGCCGCTCACCGCGTGCCGAACCGGTGCACCATCGTGTGTCGGTAGGTCTGGCCCGGGTCGAGCCGGGTGGAGGGCCAGTCGGGATGGTGGATGCTGTCGGGGTACTTCTGCGTTTCGAGGCAGATGGCGGCCTGCCTGCCGTAGGCCACGCCACCTTTGCCCTTCACGCCGCCGTCGAGGTAGTTGCCCGTGTAGACCTGGATGCCGGGCTGGTCCGAGAGGATCTCGAGCGTGCGGCCGCTCGCCGGGTCGCGGAGCACGGCCACCGACCGGAGGCTGCCGTCCGGCTTCCACCCGCGGACGACGTAGTTGTGGTCGATACCACCCGGATTTTTTCCATCGGCGCTCGGTGGCAGTCCGGCGATCGCCGCGCTGAGCGTGGCGATGGGGGCACGCTCGGGCCGGAGGTCGAACGGCGTGCCGGCGACCGGGGCGAATATCCCCGTCGGAATGCCCCCTGCATCGACGGGAAGGTACTCATCCGCGGTCACGGCGAGTTCGTGGCCGTGAATCGTGCCCGAGGCCTGGCCGGCGAGGTTCCAGTAGGAGTGATGCACCATGTTGACGATCGTGGGCGCGTCGGTCGTAGCCGACATCTCGACCCACAGCTCGCCGTCGGGTGTGAGCGTGTAGGTGACGCGGGCCGTGACGGCGCCGGGATAGCCTTCGTCGCCGGCGGGCGAGACGACCTCGAAGTCGACCGCCGGCCCACGTTCCGAAAGCCGGGGCGTCGCCTTCCAGAGCTTCTTGTCGAAGCCGGCGAGACCACCGTGCAGATGGTTCGCCCCGTTGTTCTGTGCCAGCGTGTACGCCTTGCCATCGAGCTTGAACGTGCCGCCGGCGATGCGATTGGCCACGCGGCCGCAGGTCGCACCGAAGTAGGGATGCGTGCCGACGTAGCCGTCGAGCGTGTCGAATCCGAGTACGACGTCCATCGGCGAGCCCCTCCCAACCGGCACCTGGAAACTCGTGAGGATCGCGCCATAGTCGGTGACCTCGGCCCGCCAGCCACCGGGCACCTCGAGCACATAGAGCGACACGAGCTTGCCATCGGAGAGCGAACCGAAGGGGCGGGCAACGGGTGGATGCAGCGGTGCGGGCATGAGCGGAGCGGCGTTTGTGATGGGAAGGGAGGGCGCCACGAGGCAGATCGCCGCGAGGACGAACGCTCGGTGAAATGGAGCGACGAGCATGCCAGAGCCCTCTGAAATTTGACACTTACTTAACGGCGTTTAGAATACACATGTTCCCCGATTTGTGAAGGGATTTTCATGGGTCCCACGGCCGCCATGCGGTATCTCCGAGGTTTGCTGTGCGGAGCGTGCGCCCAGGGCGCGATCCTGACGTGTATCGCATCGGCTGCGGCGGCGGAGCGAGTCGATTTTTCCCGCGACATCCAGCCCGTGCTCGCGAAGCGGTGCGTGGCCTGCCACGGGCCCGACACGCAGGAAGCGGGCTTGAGGCTCGACGAACAGGCCGGTGCGACCCGTGAACTCGACAGTGGTGCCCGGGCGATCGTGCCGGGCGACGCGGCCGCGAGCGCGATGCTCGCGCGGATCACGTCGACCGACCCCGACGTCCAGATGCCGCCCGAGGGCGCACGGCTTGCGCCTGCGCAGATCGACTCGATCAAACACTGGATCGATGAAGGTGCCGAATGGCAGCAGCACTGGGCGTTCCGCCCGCTCGTGCGGCCCGACGTGCCCGCGGCGGCGGGAGCGGGCAATCCGATCGACGCCTTCATTCGCGCCGGGCTCGAACACCGAGGTCTTCCCGTACCAAAGCCTGCCGACAGGATCGCGCTGCTGCGTCGCGCGACGTACGGCGTCACGGGGCTGCCCCCCTCGGAGCAGGAAGTGCGCGACTTCCTCGCCGATGAGTCGCCGCAGGCGTGGGAGCGGGTGGTGGACCGGCTGCTCGCCTCGCCCCATTACGGCGAGCAATGGGCCCGGCACTGGCTCGACCTCGTCCGCTACGCCGACACGAATTCCTTCGAGCGCGACGGGAACAAGCCGCATGCCTGGCGGTACCGCGATTACGTCATCCGCTCGTTCAACGACGACAAGCCGTTCGATCGGTTCATCGTCGAGCAATTGGCCGGCGACGAACTGCCCGATCCGACGCCCGACGACCTGATCGCCACGGGCTACTACCGCCTCGGCATCTGGGACGACGAGCCGGCCGACCGGGAGCAGGCACGCTACGACTGGCTCGACGACATCGTCTCCACGACGGGCCAGACGTTCCTCGGCCTGACGATCGGCTGCGCCCGCTGCCACGACCACAAGATCGACCCGCTGCCGCAGCGCGATTACTACGCCCTGCTGTCGTTCTTCCACAACATCACGCCCATGGGCGACCGGCAGATGAATCCAGCCTTCATCGAGCGGGCGCTTCCCACCGGCGACGAGTCGCCCGCGGAGGTGCAGCATCGTGCCGATGAACTCGACCGGCGACGGAAGGAGACCCAGGCGAACATCAAGGCGATCGAGAAGCGGATCAAGGAACATGGCGAGCAGGCACTCGATGACCTCGCCCGCAGTGATCTCGCCGCATGGCGGAAGCAACTCACCGACCTCGATACCGAAAGCAAGGGCATCGCCAAGGCGCTCGTCGTGTCGGAGTTCGGCCCCGAACCGAAGCCGACCTACGTGTTCTATCGGGGCAATCCACACGCGGAACCGAAGCCCGAGAATCTGGTCGAACCTGCGTTTCCGGCGGTGCTTGAGGCCCCGCAGCCGGTGATCCCGACCCCCGCAGCCAATGCCACGACGACCGGCCGGCGGACGGCGCTGGCACGGTGGATCGCGTCGCCCGACAACCCGCTCACCGCGCGGGTGATGGCCAATCGGATCTGGCAGCA
>RFUD01000166.1 GCA_009923125.1 Planctomycetia bacterium | reverse complement strand
TGGCTGCCGGAGCGGCGATCGACGCCTCCCGCACGCTCTCCAAAAGCCAGCGGCCGTCGCGCTTCACGACCACCGCCGAGAACCGGCTGCCCGCCACCCCGGAGGACGCGGCTGCCCCGTGCGGCGCGGCCGACCCGGTCTCGGTGAACGCGATCCGCGAGACGCCATCCACGACCGCCACATCGTCGCGCAGCGGCCGGATCGATTCCACGTCGATGTCGATCGTCGCCTCGGCGTCCTCCTCGAAGAGCGTCGCGAACACCGCCTCGACCGCCGCGCGTCCGCGGGTCGTGTCCCCCGAATCGAGATCGACGTTCTCGGCCGTCGGGCTCCAGTGGGCCGCGAGGGCCGCGGCGTCGTGGCGGTTGAATGCCTGGAGATAGCCGCTGAGCATCGCCGCCACCTCCGCCACGGCGGGGCGGTCGGACGGAAATTCGAGCGGCGGAACGTCCGGCTCGGACCGCGTCACCACGGCGATCCCGGGGCTGGGCGTCATGGTCAACGGTTCGAGCGATGGCACGGCCCCGATCACGTCGGGCAGCCGGAAGGGCCTCGGCTTCGTGATCACCTCGGGCATGGCCACGGCCACCGGCCGCGAGGGATCGGCGGAGGCGGTGACCCGCACCGGCACGTCGATCCGGGCCTCGTCCACCGGCCCCCGGCCGCACCCCGCGGACCACACGAGGCCCGACACGATGGCCCACCCATACAGGGAGATTCTGCGGAACGCGATCGTCATGATGGCACCCTCCTTGGCTGCAGCCAATGTAGCCGATTCCCGGCGGACGGCGTCAGTTCGCCGCGGCCGTCACACCCGGAAAATCGTCGGTGCGAAACGGCGTCAGCGGCAGCCCCGCGGCCGAATACATGTTGCACACCGGGTTGTCGGCCCAGGCGTAGCGGACGGCGACCGGCTCGGCCACCGCGTCGCTCCAGACCTCGATCCGGCCGTCGGGCAGGATCTTCGCCTTGGCGGCGATGAACTTCTTGTCGGCGCCGGCGATCGTGAACCCGACCGGCTCGGCGACGTCGAACGGCCGCCACTCGGCGGCCTTCGCCCCGATGTTGTCGAACGACAGCACGATCTTCGCGCCCTCTTTCTCCATCGACTTGTAGAGCGGGCTGCGGCAGGGGATCGAGGGCACCTTGTAGGTCTCCGCGAGCGCCCAGCGGGCGAGTCGCTTGGCGACGTCCTGCTTGTTCTTGGGATGGATGTCCTTCCCCTCGCCGATGTCGATGATCACCGCCTCACCGGTGTTGGGCAGTTTTTTCATGGTCATCGTCTGGGCCTCGCGGAGTTCCGCCCAGGCGCTCTCGGCGGGCTCCGACTTCTCGGCCATGTAGTCGGCCAACTGCACCCAATAGAAGGGGAAGTCGCCGAGCGCCCATTCGTCGCGCCACGATTGGATCATGAACGGGAACAGCTCGCGGTATTGGTAGGCGCGGCCGGAATTGCTTTCGCCCTGATACCAGATCGCCCCCTTGATGCCGTAGCCGATCGACGGCGTGAGCACGCCCGAATGAATGTTGCCGGGGCGGGCGTTGCCCTTCATCCGCGCATCGGGGTGCTGCGGCTTGCCGCCCGGCTCGGGCTTGCCTTCCGCCTTCGCCTTGTCGGCGGCCTGCTTCCAGTCGGCCATCTTCCTCTCGAACTCGGCCTTCGCGGCCTCGAAGTTCGCCTCCTCCTTCTGCCACTTCTCGTGGAGCACCTTGAGGATCGGGTGCGCGGCGAGCTTGTCGCGCTTCACCCACGCTTCGGCGGCGCTGCCGCCCCAGGCGTTGTCGATCAGGCCGATCGGCACGCCGAGCGTCTGGTGGAGTTGACGGCCGAAGAAGTAGCCGACCGCGGAGAACTCGCCCACCGTGTCCGGCGTGCAGGCCTGCCACTTCCCGGTGAAGTTCCACTGCGGCTCCTGCGTCCCCACCTGCGGCACCGACACGAGGCGGATGTTCGGAAACGTGGCGGCGGCCTTTTCGAGGTCGGGGTCGTTCGACTGGTTCACGCTCCACTGCATGTTCGACTGGCCGGCGCAGACCCACACCTCGCCGATCAGCACGTCGTTGAACGTGACGGTGTTCTTTCCCTTCACGGTGAGCGTGTGCGGGCCGCCGTACTCCATGACCGGGTCGAGGAACACCTGCCACATGCCGTCGGCGCCGGCCGTCGTGGACTGCGTCTGGCCGCCGAGCGTGACGGTGACGGCCTCGCCGGGATCGGCCTTGCCCCAGACTTTGTTCCTGATCCCCTGCTGGAGCACCATGTGGTCGCCGAACATGTTGTTGAGCGACACGTCGGCCCGGGCTGGCGCGGCGAACACGAAGGCGACGGCGACCGCGGCCGTGGCGACTGGAAGGCTCCGGCGATGCATCGGTGGAAACTCCGGCGTGCGAGGAATTTTTCGATCCGGCGGCAACGCGTGCCCCGGCCCCTGCAGTAGGGTACATTGCCGCCGCCGGGCCGCAATCATGCACCAACCCGGTCGAGGAGAGAGCCATGGCGTTGGACGACCGCACCCCCACCGACGACACCCACCGCGATCACCGCGAGCCGATCTCGGGGAAGGCCCCGGGCGAGAACTTCGATGTGTGGCCGTTTCTGGCGCTGGCGGGCGCCGTGGCCGCCGCCGTGCTGTTCGCGCGGACCGTCGCCCCGCCGGAGCCGGTGGCGGCGAAGCCCGCGCCGGGCGGCGTCGCGCCCGCCGTCGCCACCGACCCCCTGCCGAGCTGGAACGACGGGGCCACGAAGCGGAAGATCCTCTCGTTCCTCGCCGACGTCACCCGCGCCGACGCGCCGACCTTCGTGCCCCCGGAGGAACGGGTGGCGGTCTTCGACCACGACGGCACGCTCGTCTGCGAGAAGCCGATCGTCCACGGGGCGTTCCTCATCGACCGCATCCGGGCCTTCGTGGAGGCCCATCCCGAGCACGCCCACGAGGAGCCGTTCGCCACGCTGCTCGGGGGCGACCTCGAATTCGTCCGTCGGCTGGGCAAGAAGTTCTTCGCCGACCTGACCTTCTCCACGCTCGCCGGCACGACGGAAGACGAGCTGGAGAAGGCGGTGCGCGGGTTTCTCGCCACGGCGCGGCACCCGGTGTTCGACGTGCCCTACGGCGACGTCACGTTCCAGCCGATGAAGGAGCTCCTCGCGCTCTTGCGGGCGAAGGGCTTCACGGTCTGGATCTGCTCCGGCAGCGGCGTGCATTTCATGCGGCCGGCGGCCGCCGCCTGGTACGGCATCGGCCCGGAGCACGTGATCGCGTCGCGGTCCACGACCGAGATGCGGGAGGTTGACCCGGCGACGCCGATGTCCCCGTCCGCGTCCCCCAACCGGCGGCTGGCGCTCGTCGTCAGGCCTGAGCTCGAGGTGCTCAACGACGAGGGCCGCAAGCCGATCAGCATCGGGGAGCAGATCGGCCGCCGGCCGATCTTCGCCGTCGGCAACGTGGGCACCGGCGGCGACGTCGAGATGCTCCGCTGGTCGCAGTCGAGCGAACGCCCGAACCTGCAACTGCTCGTCCTCCACGACGACGCCGAACGGGAGATGGCCTACGGCGAGCCGACCAACGAGTCGCTCGACGCGGCGGCCAAGTATGGCTGGCAGGTGGTGAGGATCGCGAGCGACTGGCGGCAGGTGTTCGCGAAGCCGCTCGTCAAACAGTCGGCCCCGGCCCCCGCCGCTTCGCCTGTCGCCGCCGCTTCGCCTGTCGCCGCCGCTTCGCCTGTCGCCGCCGCGGCTGCCGCGGCCGGTGCGCCGCTGCCCGCGGCCCCGGTGGAGGCCGGCCCGCCGCGGAACCGTTGGGACGAGGAACTGGCGGCCTACGCGGAGCGTGATCGCGAGCAGCCGCCGGCTCCAGGGGGCATCTGCCTGATCGGCTCCTCGAACATCCGGCTCTGGACGACGCTGGCGGAGGACTTTCCCGGTCTGAACGTCCTGAATCGGGGCGTGGGAGGGGCGAAGCTCGCGGAGATCGCGGAGTTCGGGCCACAGCTCGTCGGCTCGGCGAAGCCGCGGTTGGTCGTGGTTTCCGCCGGCACGAACGACATCGCCGGTGGAGCCACGGCGGACGACGTCCGCGCCGCGTTCGCCCGCCTCGTCGGGAACCTGCGCCGCGAGCAGCCCGACGTCGGGGTGGCGTTCCTGGCGATCGCCCCGAGCATCGAGCGCTGGTCGCAGTTCGACCGCCAACGGGACGCCAACACGGCGGTGCGGGCGTTCATCGAGGCCTCCGGCGACGCGGGGCTCCACTACCTCGACGCCAACGCCGCGTTCCTCGGCCCGGACGGCACGCCCGACCCGGTCTGCTTCGCGGACGACCGGCAACACCCGAGCACCATCGGCAACGCCCGCCGCGCCGAGATCCTCCGGCCCCTGCTCAAGCAACACCTCGCCGAGTGACGGCGGGGCGACGGATGCCAGGGCCGGCCACCGGGGGCGCGTGCCGGCCAGGAAAGACGCCGATGCCGCACGACGACGACACCTGGACGCGACTCTGGTCGGGACGTTGGCTGACGCCGCTGCCGGAACGGTTCCGCGAGCCGGCGGCCTGGGCAATCCTCCTCGCGCTGGCTGCGGCGGCGGCGCTCGCGGGCTGGGCGCCCGTGGCCGATCGCCGCGGCGAGGCCTATCTGCAGGCGTCGTTCGCCCGCACGCTCGCGGCGCTCGCCGCCACGCGGGGCCTCGACGGCGCGATCTCGCTGCTGCAGAGCTCCGAGGTGAGCTTCAGCTTCGGGCCGGGAGGCAGCGTGGGCATCGGGCAGGTGCTCGATCCGATCAACGACCTGGTCGAGCAGTATGCGTCGCTCCTGCTCACCAGCACGACGGCCGTGGGCGTGCAGCGGCTGGGACTCGAAATCAGCCGCGCGCTGGGCTGGTGGCTGCTCCTCCCGGCCGCGGTGGTTCTCGGCCTCGCCGCAGTGGCGGGCGGAAACCGGCGCCGGTCGCTCCTCGGGTGGACGCGGAGGCTGTTCTGCATCGCGGTGTTCGCGCGGCTGGCCATCCCGACCGCCGCCTGCGTCGATGAACTCGTGAGCGCCCGGTTTCTCGAGTCCGGCTACCAGCAGGCGGCGGCCGCCGTCGCCACCACGACCGAGAAGCTCGAGGCCGTCGAAACCGCCGAAGCGCAGAAGCCGTGGTACGAACGGCTGAACCCCGTGGACTACGTCGGCGAGCGGGCGCAGAAGCTCTACGAGGCCGTCGGATCGGTGGGCGAATCGATCGTGAACCTGGCCGTCTATTTCACGATTTCCACGATCGTTTTGCCGCTGGGCACGCTCTGGCTGCTGGCCAGGCTGAGTACTTTCGTGTTCGGGGCCGGCCCACGCGAGCGGTAGCCGAAACGCCGAAAAACGGCGAAAAATGCCGGGAATTCTTCCTCCCCAACCAGTTGGGGGTCGGGATTCGCAAAAATTCCGTTTGGCCGCTTGAAAGCCCCTCAACTCAACGTAATCTATCCAACTTATCAGGCGGCCGAGTCGTTCGGTCGTCGGAAGAGAAAGGTCTCTTCGACCGACCGACGTTCGGGCGCGTGCGAAAAAACCTGCTCGAGTCTCTCCCTGTTCCCCCTTTCCTTCTTGGAGGTTTGCGTGATTCGCAAAGTTCTTTCTTGCCTCCTGCCGGCCGTCGCCGTCGTCGCCATGTGCACCAGCACGTGGGCGAACGACTGCGGCTCCTGCGGTGGCGGTTGTGCCGGTGGCTGTGAAGGCGCCGTCACGAGTGGCGATGCCTGTGGTGGTGGTTGTGGCGAGGCCGCTGCGTGCGGCACGAAGACGGTGTACCAGCGTCAGTACGTGACCGAAATGAAGACGGTCACCTCGACCGAGTACACCACGGAAACCCGCGAGCGGACCTACACGGTCAACAAGCAGGTTCCGCGGACCGAGACCAAGACCCGCACGGTCACCGTGCAGGTTCCGGAAACTCGGACCAAGACCGTGAACTACACGGTCAACAAGAACGTGACGGAGACCAAGACGGCCGAGTACACC
>RFUD01000165.1 GCA_009923125.1 Planctomycetia bacterium | reverse complement strand
TGCGGCGGCTGTTCCTCACCCAGTGGCTCTGGAACTGCTGCATTCTGGGGTTCGAGGGGAAGACGGTGGCCGACGTGCAGCCGGAGCGGCGCCGCTCCAGCACGATGCCGCGTCGGCCGTCGCCCATCGGCCTGGTGCAGATGGGCGTCGAGAAGATGCTCCAGGAAGGCTTCGCCCCCGGCGTTCTCCAGACACCCGTGGCGCTCCTGTTCGACGAACTGGCGGGCTGGATGCCGGCGCGGACCAACCGCGTGCAGTTTCGCGTCTGGAACGATCTGCCGTACGGGCCGAGCGACCATTTCGCCGACGGAGTGCTCTCGCTTCTGTTTCCCGGCTACGAGGACTGCGGCTGGTACATGGACGAGCGTGGCGCCCTCGTGCCCACCCCGCACGGCGACATCGCTGACTGCCTGCTCGGCGCCGCCGCCGCCGACGTGCTCGCGCGGTATGGCCTCGTGATCTGCGCCGGGATCACGAGTGATGTGCTTGGGGTGCGGCAGCGGCTCGATGCGTTCACCACCGGGGGCGGCACGGTGCTCGCAACGGGCGACGACGCGGCGCGGCTGTGGCCCGAGTGGTTCCCCGGGGGCACGGCCGCGATCCCCGCCACGATGCCCATCACGTGGCGCGATTCCGGCCACGACACCGTCGAAGCCGACGCGTTTCTCCTGCGCGAGATCGCAGCCGGCGCGGAGGCGACGGTGCTCGCTGACTGCGCCGGCCGGCCGGCGGTGGTGCGGGTGCCCCGCGGCGCCGGCAGCGTGATCGTGCTCTGCGCGGCCACGGGCCTCGCGCGGGAGGCCCGCCCCTGCCGGCCGGGCCGACACGCGATGTGGGGCGGGGCCAACACCGGTCTCGAACGGCCGTTCCCGTTGCTCGCGCACGTGCGCGAGGCGGTGAACGCCGCCCTCGAATCGCAGCGGCTGTTCACGGCAGGCGACGGGCTCACCGTGGGCGTGGGCAATCCGGGATTGCAGGCCAGGCCGTTCGACATCCGCTCGCACATCGGCCGCATCGCCAGGATCACGGAGGTCGAGGTCGGCCCGTCGATCCACGACTTGCCAGGCTATTGGCCGCATTCATGGGGGGCCTACGATCCCAAGGCGAAGCCCCACCGTGCGGACCTCGGCGAACTGACGGGAGAACCGGCCCCCGGCGATCCCGCTCGGATCGGGGGCGGCGATATGCGGCTCTTCACGGTGGAACTCGCCGAGTGCTCGCTGCAGCGGCCGCCGCCGACCGAACCAACCGTCGTGCCACGGGGTCGAGTCCTCGCGCTGCCCGATCTGTTCACGCTGCGGGCGCGGCTGCTCGCCTGGCCTTCGTTCGCCCGGGTGTTCGAGGGAGTGGCGGTCGATTGGCCGGCCGTACGCGACACCGATTCCGAGTGGCTCCGCACGCTCGGCCGCTGGCTTGCCCGACACCACATCCGCGTCGTCGTCGATGCCCGTGACGCTCCGGAATCGGAACTCGACGCGGTGGTCGAGTCGCTTGGCGCGCTGGGCGGCCGGCGTGATCTCGTGCGGTCCGAGGCGCGGCCCGAACTCGCTGCGCGGTGTGCGACGCTCGGCATCGAGATCCGGCCCGCCGCCGCCGTCGCGCGGCTCTCGGCCGGAGCGCCGGTCCCGACGGGCTCCAGCCCCGACCTGCAGATTCTCGAAAGCGACTGGCGATCATGGGATGCGATCGCAGGTGATGCGCGGGCGGCGTGGCAATCCTCGAAACCACAGCCACTCACCGGCGTGAAACCGATCCTGACGTGCGCCCCGAAAGCGGCGCGGTCGGGTCCACCGCGGCTGCTCGCCGTTCACGATGCGGCGAGCCCGGAGGCCGCCGTGGCCATGCGGCCGGGCTTTCATGACACGTTCAATGGCCTGATGCTTGACGTCGACTGGCTCCTGTCACGGGGCACGGCGGCGCTCGAGCGGGATCGCGCGTGGCTGCACGAGAACCGTATCGAGGTCGTCATCGACTTCACGCGATCGCTCAACAGGTTTCCGGATCTGACGTTCAGTTCGGTCGTGCCCCATCAACGCGACGCATCGAAGAAATGCCTCGCCGCCGCACTCGGCAAGATGCGGCAACTCGGCACCCGTCATGCGGTCGCCTGCAGCCACATGCGGGCGGAGACGACAGACGACTGGGAGCAACAGCGGGCGGGGATCGAGGAGTTCCTGCGCGAGGCCGCCGCGGCCCAGGTCACCGTGCATTGGAGAGCCAGCCGACACAGGCCGCCTGGGGGCGTGTCCGCGACGGCAGCTTTTCTCGCAGACCTGCGGGCGAGGCATCCGAACCTGCGAATGGCCGCCTGCACCGTGGAGGAGCCCGACGTCGGCCGACTGTTGGCCGCGATGCAGCCGGCGGGTGCGCCGGAACTCTGGCTTGCAGCCGCACCCGGCGCAGTTGGCCGGCATCGTCGCTGCGGCGGGCGACGCGATGGTGGTGGCCGATGCCGACTACTCGTCGTGGGACGAAGTCTTGGCCGACGTCGAAGCAACGAAGCGGGCAGCGAGCCACGGTCGCCCAGACTGAAGACACCCGTCTGTCTTTTGAACTCTTTGCGAGCACGCCGGCTCGGGGTTGCCCGGTACCCCTTGTGGGGCAAGCGTCCCGCTTGCCATGCGTCAGCGGACGTTCGTCGCGCCGATCCATGATCTCGCCTCTCCCTCTGGGAGAGGCCGGCCGCAGGCCGGGTGAGGGTGCCTTTCACGGCGCGACGAAAGCACCCTCACCCCAGCCCTCTCCCAAAGGGAGAGGGAGCAGGGGGCAGCCCCTCGCCGGATTGGGCGCGCTGAGTCATGCGCAGCCTGAGTGCACGTGGGACGCTTCTGCTTCTTCGGGCGGCACACGGGGGCCTCGGCGAGTGAGAACACGAGGAGCTCCTCGCCCGTCACCGTCGAGATGTCGTGGTGCACGCTCACGAGTTTGACCCCCACGGCCTCCTCGACGATCGATTCCAGCCGCGGGCGACCGTTCGCCACCATGTGGGAACGCATCTGCTTGAGGAGCGAGCGGCCGTTGCCGTTGTCGTGGGGAGGGCCCGTTCCCTCGCCATCGATCGACGGCCGCGGCGGCGCGATCAACTGCCGTTCGGCAGGGGTGAGCACCCCCTGGAGCCGGACGACCAGCAGCGTGCCGATCAGGTGTGAATGGATGTCCTTGGGGCCACGACCGATGAACTCCTGCTGGAATCTCGAGATGCCGTCACAGACGGCGGCCTCGATCTCACCCTGAGACTTCATCGCCCGCTCCCCGCTCACGGCTGTCGGGGGCCGGTGTCCGTCCGGGCGGCCGGGAGGGCCGTCGAGTTCGTGGTCGGCGGCAGCGCGGCCTTGACCGGATCCCGCGGGGCGGCGCCGTTGCCGTTGCCGTTGCAGATCCGGTCCCAGACCTCGCGCCGATGGATCGGCATCTTCGTGTCGGCCTCGAAGCCGAGCCGCACGCGGCCCCCTTCGATGTCGAGGATGGTGATCTCGAGCATCATTTCCTGGTCTTCGGGACGTCCGATCACGACGCTCTCGCGGTTCTTTCTCGTCAGCACCAACATGGTTCACCTCTTCATGGTTGTGGGTCCCTCCAGGAAATCAGCTCAGCTGCGGTCGGCTCCTGTGCCGGCCGCTCCATTGGCCTGTCGATGGGCGTTCACCGGCACACCCAGTGCCGGCAGCCCCTGTCCGAGGAGCAGCAGCTCCACGGACGATTCGGTCGTGAACGTCTTGAGCACGCTGCCGGTGGCCGGATCCACGTGCACCAGCCCGGCGTCGAGCCCGATGCCGGTGCTCCGGCGCACGTGATGCAGGAGCGCCTCGTGCGATGACTCGAACACGTCGTGGTGGAAGTCCTCCACCCGGCGGAATCCCCGCGGGTCGGCCGCGAGTTGCCGCTCCAGCGGCGAGAACGTGCCGTGCAGGCTGACGACGACCCGGCCCCCGCTGGCGACGACCGTCACGCTCCGCGGAGCCCTGCCGAGCAGGACGTGTTCGAAGGCGCCGATCGCGCGGGCCACGCGGCGGGCCAGTTGGGCCGAGGGGCTGTCGTGGTGCGGCAGCGGGCGCGTCGCGAGCCGCTGTTGAAGCATGATCGACATCGGGGGTGCCTCGTTGATGGGATGGTGTCGCAGCATCCGTGCACGCTCGGATTCACGTCGTCGCTGTTTCGTTCCAACCCCGCCGGTGCGGCCGACGGACGGTGGACAAAAACAAAAAAAGCCGGCGTGGGAGGTCGCCCGAAGGCATCCTCTCGCGCCGGCTTACGCTGCGACGGACCACCCGGACTCACGCCGGACTGCCCCTCGACTCGTCTTCCGATCTATTGTTTTTTGGCGGATTTTCGCGGTTTTTTGTCGCCGCGACCCTCCGACGGCTGGATTATATTGGGCAAGTTGGGGAACGCAAGGAAAATTTTCCGGCGACCTGCGCGGGGTTCACGAACGGCCGCCGATCACGACGAAATCACCCCCACGCGACACCCCACCAAGGTGGGGTTTCCGGGTGGTGTCTGAAACGTGCGCGAAACAGGCGGGAGGTCGGCCGTGGTCGATCGTCGGGCCATCAAGTCGCAGGGGGAGATCGAGGCTGCGGTCTGCGACGTGATTGCGCGGTTTCAGCAGGAGTACATGGGCCGCGGGCCCCGTGACATCCACACGCACCTCATCGACAACAAACTCTTCGTCCACCTGCAGGGAGTGCTCACGGCGGCCGAGCAGCGGCTCATCGCCCCCCACACCAACGGCAACGGACGCGGCGCCGAACTGCTCAAGCAGTTGCGGAGTCATCTCGTGCTCACCGGGCGCCCGCTGCTGGAAAAACTCGTGCACGACGTGACGGGCATGCAGCCCGTGAGCGTGCACCACGACATCAGCACCGCCACGGGCGAGGAGGTGCTCGTGTTCACGCTCTCCGCCGTGCCCAGCGTGCGGGACCGGAGGCGGAAGTGACATGCCGTGCAGACCGGGCCGGGCGTGACGGCGGGCGGTGACACGGTGCGACGTTCCCAGTCGGTTGCCGGAGGCGTTCGGCAGATCGAGCGGCCGGCGGCGCGGGGCATGCCCCCGCCCGCCGGCCGTCTTGTTGCGCCGCCAGATCGGGCCTGAACCGGGGAAACACCGCGGATTCGGCCGGAAAACCCCGGTGCGGCTGTCGGGATTGCAAGGACAGCCCTCTGAAGATGGCATGCGGCGGTCCAGCGCGGCGTGCGATACTCGGACGCGCACTCCTTACATCCCGCCTGCAAGCCCGCCGATGGAATCGACCGCCCGACTCGAGGAGATCCGCCACGCTCTCGAGCACGCCGCCCACCATCTGCCGGCCCAGGGGCCGATCGACGTCTTCATCCACCACAACACCCTCCACGCCTTCGAGTCCGAACCGTTCGAGGAGGCCGTGGTGCGGGCGGGCCGGCTTCTGGGCACCGAGCCGTTCCTGCCCGAGAGCCAGTACCGTGCGCAGCTCGCGCAGGGCCGGATTCGCGAAGCCGACGTCGAAGCCGTACTGGCGTCCGACATGTCCTATCCCGCCGGCTCGGACGTCGCGGGTGGTCGGGTGCCGCTTCGTGACCTGCACCGTGCCCTGCTCCTGCACGCGGTGTGCGAGGAGTCGGATGCCTCCGTTCGCTGGACGCTCACCGAGAGCGATGTGGTCGAGCGGTTGCGGACCGATCTGCCGATCACCACCCGCCAGCGGCTCATGGCCGCCGCCTCGGCGGATGAGCCGGTCGATGAGCGGCGCGTGTCGAGCGACCTCTGGCATGCCTGTGTGGAGGCGGTCGGCGTGATGCGTTCGACCGTCGCCCGCGGCACCACGCCGGTGCGGCACCGAGACCTGTTCCTCGCGGTCGATCCGACGCTCGACACCGACGCCCTCGTGCATCCATTTCTGATCAGGGTGTGCGGCGCGTTTCTCGACCAGGGTGTCGCGAGTTGGGCGATGCCGGGGCGGGAACGTGGGCTGTGGCCGGCCGTCGTCGAGCTCTTCGCGGGCCGGCTCGGGCCGTG
>RFUD01000164.1 GCA_009923125.1 Planctomycetia bacterium | reverse complement strand
CCTGTGACGACCCTCGTCACGCCCCTGCCTGCCAGGGCCGCTCCGTACGACGCGGACGTCCGGCCGATCCTCGAACGCTACTGCTTCGATTGCCATTCCGGCGATCAGGCCGAGGCGGGGATCACGCTCGACACCTACCAGGAGTCGCGGGCCAAGACGCACGAGCGCAAAGCGTGGGTCAAGGTGCTCCGGCAGATGCAGGGCGGGGCCATGCCTCCCATCGACTCCGAGCAACCGACCCGCGCGGAGATCGCGACGCTCGAGCGCTGGATCGCCGGCTACGCGCTTGTGCCCGACTGCTCCCGCGGCGAACGCCCCGGCCGCGTCACCGTCCGCCGGCTCAACCGGGAGGAATACAACAACACCGTGCGCGACCTGTTCGGCGTGAAGGTCCGTCCCGCCGACGATTTTCCATCCGACGACGTCGGCTACGGATTCGACACGATCGGCGACGTGCTCTCGCTTCCGCCCGTCCTTCTCGACCGCTACATCGACGCGGCCGACGTGGTGGCCCGCGCCGTGATCGCGAGCACCGATGCCGACGCAGCGCCGACCCGCCGCATCGAAGGCGGGCGGCTCAACTCCACCGGCCAGTTCACCCGCGAATTCGAGATCGAGCAAGAGGGCAACTATGCGATCCGTGTCATGGCCTGGGGCGACCAGGCGGGGCCGGACCCCTGCCGGATGATGATCGGCCTCGACGGCAAGCCGCGGCGCACCGTCAACGTGCCCAATGGTCGCGGGTCGCCGATCGAGTACGACTTCAAGCTCCGGCTCGAACCGGGCAAGCACCAGCTCGCCGTGGCGTTCCTCAACGACTTCTACAATAAAAACGAGAAGGATCCCAAGAAGCGCGACCGCAACCTCGCCATCGATGCGATCACGCTGGCCGGGCCGATCGGCCTCCTGCCGGACGACCTGCCCGCCTCGCACACGCGCTTCTTCTCGAAGCCGATCGATCCCGAGGCTGAGGTGACCGAGCAGGCCGACCAGATGAAGGCGATCCTCGGGCCGGTCGCCTCCCGGGCCTTCCGCCGCCCCGCCACGGCCGAGGAGCTCGACGGCTTGGCAGCGGTCTTCTTTTCGGCCCGGCGAAGCGGCGAGACGATTGAACGGGCCGCCCAACTCGCCCTGTCGGCGCTCTTGGTGTCGCCGTCGTTCTTGTTTCGGGTGGAGGGTGACCCAGCGCCCGGGCGGATCCGGAATCTCAACGACTTCGAACTGGCGGCACGGCTCTCGTATTTTCTCTGGAGCAGCCTGCCCGACGACGCGTTGTTCCGCGCGGCGGCCCGCGGCGAGGTGCACACGCCCGAACAGCTCGCCACGCAGGCGGAGCGGATGCTCCGCGACCCGAAGGTCGAGGCATTCGTGAAGAACTTCGCCGGCCAGTGGCTCCAGCTGCGCGGCCTCGACGAAGTGAGGCCCGATCCGAAGCGGTTTCCAGGATTCGACGACGAGCTGCGCGAGGCGTTTCGCCGCGAGACGGAGGCGTTTTTCGCCCACATCGTCCGCGACGACCGCAGCGTGCTCGAATTTCTCGACGCTGACTACACGTTCGTCAACGAACGGCTCGCACGCCACTACGGCCTGTCCGACGTGCAGGGGGGCGAGTTTCGGAAAGTTTCGCTCAACGGCGGCAAGCGGGGCGGCCTGCTCGGTCAGGCGAGCATCCTCACGGTGACCTCGAACCCCACCCGCACCAGCCCCGTCAAACGGGGTAAATGGATCCTCGAAAACCTGTTTGCCGCCCCGCCGCCGGATCCGCCGGCGAATGTGCCGGAACTGGCCGATAACAGTGGAGAAAAACTCGTCGGCACGCTGCGCCAGCGGATGGAGCAGCACCGGTCCGACCCCGCCTGCGCCTCGTGCCACAAACTCATGGATCCGCTCGGGTTCGGCCTGGAAAACTACGACGCGGTCGGTGCCTGGCGCGACCGTGACGGCGAAATGGCCGTGGATGCCGGGGGCGAACTCCCCGACGGCCGGCGGTTCAGCGGACCGGCGGAACTCCGCGCGATCCTCGCGGCCCGAAAGGACGAGTTTCGCCGTTGCCTGATCGAGAAATTGCTGACCTACGGCCTCGGCCGGGGCCTCGAATATTATGATGCCTGTATGGTGGAGCGGATCGCCGCCGCTTCCGCCGCCCGGGGCGACCGGTTCTCGGTGATCGTCGCCGAGATCGTGAAAAGCCCTGCGTTCCGCCAACGTGAATCGGGAGCCGACCTGAAATGACACCACGGCTGTCGCGACGAACGATGCTGCGCGGGCTCGGCACGGGCATCGCCCTGCCGTTGCTCGACGCGATGGAGCCCGCGGTCGCGGCGCCCTCCCGCCTGAACGCCGCGGTTCCGCTGCGGATGGCGTTTCTCTATGTTCCGAACGGCATCCACATGGCCGACTGGACGCCCGCCGACACCGGTTCGGCGTACAAGCTGCCGCCCACGCTCGAGCCGCTCGCCGCGTTGCGGGGCGACTTCAGCATCCTGTCGGGGCTCGCCCAGCACCGGGCCAATTCCAACGGCGACGGCCCCGGCGACCATGCCCGCTCGATGGCTTCGTTTCTCACCGGCGTGCAGGCCCGCAAGACCGACGGCCTCGACATCCGCTGCGGGACGTCGGTCGATCAGATCGCGGCGGCGGCGGTCGGCCGCAAGACGCGGTTTCCATCGCTGGAGATCGGCGCCGATCTCGGCAAGACGTCGGGCACCTGCGACTCGGGCTACAGCTGCGTCTACTCCTCGACGATCTCGTGGCGGAACGAGACCCAGCCGCTGCCCAAGGAGAACGACCCGAAGCTGATCTTCGAGCGGCTGTTCGAGGATGGCCGACCGGGAGAATCGGCGCAGGCCCGCGCGAAGCGGGACCGGTTCAGCCGCAGCATCCTCGATTTCGCGCTCGAGGACGCCAGGCGGCTCGAGGCGGCCCTCGGCCACTCCGACCGTCGCAAGCTCGACGAGTATCTCTCCGCCGTCCGCGAGGTCGAGCAGCGGATCGACCGGGCGAGCCGCTCCGGGGCGAACGCAGCGCTGACGATGAAAAAGCCCGGCGGCATCCCGGAGAGCTACGAGGAGCATCTCAAGTTGCTGGCAGACCTGCTCGTGCTCGCCTTTCAGACCGACTCGACCCGGGTGGCCACCTACGTGTTCGCCAACGAGGGCAGTTCCCGCAGCTACTCGTTCATCGACGTGCCGGAAGGTCACCACGATCTCTCACATCACGGCAACGATCCTGGCAAGCAGTCGAAGATCGCGAAGATCAATCGCTTCCACACCTCGCAGTTGGCCTATCTTCTCGGCCGGCTCAAGTCGGTGCGCGAGGGAGATGCGACGCTGCTCGACCGGAGCATGATCGTGTACGGCGGCTGCATCGGCGACGGCAACCGGCACGACCACAACAATCTGCCGATCCTGCTCGCGGGCCGCGGTGGCGGCACGCTGCAGCCGGGCAACCATCGGAAGTACGATCCGAAGACGCCGCTCAACAACCTGTTCGCATCGTTGCTCGACCGGATGGGCGCGAAGTCGGAGAGTCTCCCGGAAACCACCGGCAGGCTCGAGGGGATTTGAACGTGCGACATCTCCTCCTGCGGCTCGCCGTGGTGGCCGTGTGCACGGCGTGCACCACGACGGCCGTCGCGGCGCCGAAAGACCCGCGGCCCCAGCGGTATCACCTCCAGGCGCGGGCCAGCGAACTCGACCCGCGGGCGAAGCCCCATCCCGAGATCGACTTCGTCTTCGAGAAGGATGGCAAGCCGGCCGACGTCGAGCACGCCTCGGTGGACACGCGGGTGAAGCCGCGGGGCCGGCTGGTGGTCTGGCTCATGGGCTACAACGACGCCCTCTTCCAGCAGCTCAACGAGTACGGCCTGCACGCGGTGCAGCCGCACTACGCCAACCAGTGGTTCGGCATTCTGAAACCCCGCGATCGCATGGATCGGGGCAACGTCCGGCTCGAGGCCGCCACCGGCCGCGATGCGAGCGACCAGCTCGATGTGCCGGTGCCCGACGGCATGATGGAGCGGGTGCGGGCGATGCTTCACTGGCTCGTGCGGACGAATCCGCAGGGAGACTGGAAGCAGTTTTTGTCGTCCGACGGATCCGAGGTGCGCTGGAACAAGGTGATCGTCGCGGGGGCGTCGCACGGCGCCACCACGGCGGCCCGGTTCGCCAAGGAGGTGAAGGTGGACCGCGTCGTGATGCTCTGTGGGCCGCGCGACCAGGATCAGGACTGGCAGTCGATCGAGTCGGCGACGCCCGTGGAGCGGTATTTCGGGTTTTCCCACGTGCTCGACGGCGGCTGGTCGGGCGACCACTACTGCCGCTCGTGGGAACTGCTGGGGCTGCACGAGTTCGGCCCGATCGTGAACGTGGATGACACGCCCGCGCCCTACGGCAATTCCCGGCGGCTGGTGTCGGCCGCCGATGTCGGCGGAGACGAGAAGCGGGCTCATTCGGCCGTTCAGCCGGGGAAGTCGTCACCGGCGGGGCCGGACGGCAAGCCGCTCTACGAACCGGTGTGGCGGTATCTGTTCACACACCCGGTGGAGAAGGTGGGCGAGCCTGCGCCGAAGGATCCGGGCTGCCGGCAGGAGCACCCGCTACCTTAAGTTTCGGCAGCCTGCCGAACTTCCCTGCGGCGACTCCATCGACGGGCTCTGCCCCGGCCCTGGGAAGAGTTGGAGCGCTGGCCCTCCGTCCCGAGAATGGACGGGCGGTACGATGCTCCGATGGGGCGCGGCATGGTTGTTCGCTGTCGAAATGCGCTGACGCTGGGGGCCGCGGCCGTATGTGCGCTGGCGGCGGTGGTCCGGGGCGAGCCAACGCCATCCGCGGCGGTGAGCGGCGATGCGGCGGTCGCCGCGGCGGCGAGGGCAATCCTCGACGCCTATCACGCCGACGATCCGCAGCCTGCCGAACGCCGGCTGCACGTCGTCTGCTGGCGGGCGAAAGACCGCGACTTTCCCGCTGATCACCATGCGCGACTCGATCGCATCATGACCCACATCCAGGAGTTCTACGGGAGCGAGATGCAGCGGCTCGGGTTCGGCCGGCGATCGATCCGACTCGTCCGCGACGACCGCGACAGGCTCGTGATTCACGAAGTGGTGGGCGAAGGAGGCTTTGCCGACTACGGCATGCCCGACGGAAACCGCATCCGCAGGGAGTGCGCACCGGTGCTCAAGGCGGCCGGCACCGACATGGACCGGGAGACGGTGATGATCTTCACGAACCTGGCCACGTGGGATCCCGGGCGGCTCGTGTTCACGCACAAGAGCCCCTATTACGCGGGCGGTGACCATCGTGGCGGAACGGCCTGGCAGCTCGATTCCCCCGAACTCGACGTGCTCCACCTGCCGCTCGGGGAACCCACGATCACCGACGGCCAATATGGCCGGATCTCGCTCGGCAAGCACAACTCGATCTTCATCGGAGGCATCGCGCATGAACTCGGGCACGCGCTCGGCCTGCCACATTGCCGCGCCACGGAGCAACAGTCCGAAGCCCATGGCACCGCGCTCATGGGCGCCGGCAACCTCACCTACGGCGAGCAGGCCCGCGGTGAGGGGAAGGGGTCGTTCCTCACGCTGGCCGACGGGCTGCAACTCGCGTCGCACCCGCAGTTTTCAGGCTCGATCAGGGGGATGCACGACGCCACGACCGCGACGCTCACGGATTCCACCGCCGCCGTGGCGGCTGACGGGAAATCGTTCACTGTTTCGGGACGGATCGCGGGCACACCACCCGTGTACGCCATGGTGGGCTACCTCGACCCGGAAGAAGGAGGGGACTACGACGCGCGAACGGCGGCGGCGGTGCCGCAGGCCGACGGCCGCTTCACGCTCGCCTGCGATGCGCTCGTGGCGGGCAAGCCGGGCGCGCTGCGGCTCGTCGCCTGTCACGCGAATGGCGGCACCACCACCTGGAACCACGCCTACCTGGTGGCCGCCGACGGCACCGTCGACATCGAGGCCTTGCGGCTGGGGTTCACGATGGACGGGT
>RFUD01000163.1 GCA_009923125.1 Planctomycetia bacterium | reverse complement strand
GTTTCGGATCGCGGTGTCCGGCCCGCCGGAGGCCGCCGCACGGCTCCTCGAAAAGGCCCCCGAAGCCGGCGGCGTGACGGTGCGCGACGGTGAGATCCTCGTCACACTCGCCGACGGCGCGCCCGACGCCTCGCCGCTCGCAGCGCGGCTCGTGGCCGAGGGCTACAAGCTGCTCTCGATGCGCGAGTCGGAGGTGAATCTCGAAACCGCCTTCCTCGAACTCACGAAGGGCAAGCTCGGCCGGGCGTAGTGGGGCCTGTCGCCTGCCGAGACGGTTGCGCGACCGGGCGGATAGACTTGGGTGATCGTTCCACGGAGGTGCGCGATGAGTGTTCGATGGAGTGTGTTCTGGGGCTCCTGCGTTCTGTGCGTCGGGGTGATGGAAGCCCACGCCCAGCCGGCCGAGACGATCGCGCCGCCGGTGGCCGCCCGTGGTGCCGGCGCCGCAAGCCTCGACGCAACCAGGCTCGACACCCCCGAGGCGCAGCTCGGCTACGCCCTGGGGCTCAGGATCGGTGGGCGGATCGCGGCCGACTTCCGCGGTCAGAAGGCCCCGCTCGACGAGGCGGCGCTCGCCCGCGGGCTCGCCGACGCCGTGCTCGGCGTGAAGCCGCGGCTCGACGAACAGACGATCGCCGCCGCGCTCGCACGGTTCGAGAAGCGGATGCAGGAACGGGAGCGTGAGTTCGCCGCCCGGATGGCCGAAGCGGCGAAGGCGAACAAGGCGAAAGCCGCGGAGTTCATGAAGGCGAATGCCGCGAAGCCGGGCGTGAAGTCGCTGCCGAGCGGCCTGCAGTACGAGGTGCTCACGACCGGCGCCGGGCCGCGGCCCACGGTCGACGACACGGTCTCGACGCACTACCGCGGCACGCACCTCGACGGCAGCGAGTTCGACGCCACCGATCCCGCCGGTGAGCCGGCCACGTTTCCGCTGCGGGGCGTCGTGCCGGGCTGGCAGGAGGCGCTGCCTTTGATGAACGTGGGCTCGAAGTGGAGGCTCTACGTCCCGCCCGAGCTCGGCTACGGTGAGGAGGGTTCGCCGCCCGTCATCGAGCCCAACGAGGTGCTCGTGTTCGAGATCGAACTCGTGAAGATTCTGCCTCCCGGGAAGTGACGCCGATGTGGCAGGCCGCCCGCTCGTGGCTCGTGATGCTCGCGGCTGGACTGGCCGTCGAAGCTGCGGCGCAGGCTCCCGCGGGGGGGCGGCCGAAGCCCGATGCGTTTGAAGCAGCCCGCGAACGGATGGTGCGCGACGACATCGCGGCCGGCGGCGTCACGGATGAGCGGGTGCTCGCCGCCATGCGGGCGACGCCACGGCACGAATTCGTGCCCGGCCCGCAGCGAAACCTCGCCTACTTCGACATGTCACTGCCGATCGGCGAGGCGCAGACGATCTCCGGCCCGTTCGTCGTCGCCTACATGACGGAGCAGCTCGAGCCCAGGCCCACCGACAAGGTGCTCGAGATCGGCACCGGCAGCGGTTATCAGGCGGCTGTCCTCGCCCCGCTCGTGCGCGCCGTGTATTCGATCGAGATCAACGAGAAGCTCGGAGACAAGGCGGCGAAGACGCTCGCTCGGCTCGGCTACAAGAACATCGTCACCAGGATCGGCGACGGGTTTCGGGGCTGGCCCGAGCATGCGCCGTTCGACAAGATCATCGTCACGTGCTCGCCGGAGGACGTGCCGCGGCCGCTCGTCGAGCAGCTCGCGGAAGGCGGGCGGATGGTGATCCCGGTGGGTGAGCGCTACGACCAGACGCTCGTGCTCCTCACGAAGCGCGAAGGGAAGCTCGAACGCGAGGCGCTCGTGCCGAGCCTGTTCGTGCCGATGACCGGCACGGCGGAGCAGGGCAGGCGGGTGCAGCCCGACGGCTCACGGCCGGCGATCGACAACGGGGGCTTCGAGACGGTGCTGCCCGACTCCACCGTGCCCACGGCCTGGTACTACCCGCGGCAGATGGCGATCGTGGCGGGCGACGACGCGCCCGAGGGCTCGCGGTATCTGCGTCTCGACAATGCCGACCCCGGCCGGCCGGCACAGGTGTTCCAGGGGTTTCCGGTCGATGGTCGGGTCGTCGGCCGGATCACGTTGACGGCGCAGATCTGCGCGGAGTCGGTGCGGCCCGGGTTGGCCGTCGATGAGGTTCCTGCGCTGGTCGTGAAGTTCTTCGACGAGGATCGCAGCCGGTCGGTGCGGGCCGTCGTGGGACCATGGCAGGGCACGTTTCCCTGGAAGCCGATTTCGGGGACTGTTCCCGTCCCGCTCTGGGCCCGGGAGGCGATTTTGCAGGTCGGCATGCAGGGGGCCACCGGCCGGATCGAAGTCGATGCCGTGTCGATCAGCGGAATTTCCCGCTGAATTCCAGGGGTAGGGGGATCGGAGGGGGCTGCCGGCACGGCTCGCGGCGATGCCCGAACAGCCACCCGCAAACTCTACTCGACCCGTTCATTCTCCTTGATTTGCCCATTCCGCCAACTATTCTTTTCCCTCGCAGGGCCTCTGGTGTCCCCGAAAACGGTTCGGGACGCCACCTGCCGCACGGACAATCTTTCTCTTCCTTGGAGCATGAGAGCAATGGTGGCGAAGCGTCGCTGGTCGGGGATCGTGGGAGCACTCACTCTGGTGGCCGTCGTGGCCGCGGCCTGCGATGCGCATGCCGGCTGGAACCATCGCTACCGCGCCGCGTATGGCTCGGCGGGTTCGTCGGGCGGTTCTTCGGGTGGCAGCTCGGGCGGTTCTTCGGGTGGCAGCTCGGGCGGGTCGTCGGGTGGTTACGCCTCGGGCGGGTCGTCCGGCGGCAGCTACGGCAGCTCCGGTAGCTATGGCTCGCACGGCAGCTGGGGCTCGCATCACGCCTACAAGCGTGCGATGCGGGCATACCGGCACTCGAGCCACGGCTCGTCGGGCGGTTCATCGGGTGGCTCGTCGGGCGGTTCGTCCGGCGGCTACGCGTCGGGTGGTTCATCGGGCGGCTCGTATGGTGGCGGCTCGTCGGGCGGTGGCTACGGCGGCGGCTCGTACGGCTCCTACGGCGGGTTCCCGCCGAGGCGAAGATCTTCGTCAACGGCTCGAAGACCTCGGCGACCGGCGGCCTTCGGCGGTACGTGTCGCGCGGCCTCGAGCCGGGCAAGGGCTATGAGTACTCGGTGCGGATGGTCGTCGATCGGGACGGCACCGCCCACGAGGAGACCAAGGTCGTGTCGCTCGCTGCGGGCGAGCGGAAGACGGTGAGCTTCAACGTCGCGACGCAGGCTGCGAAGCCGGCACCCAAGACGAGCCTCACGCTCCGCGTGCCGGCCGATGCCAAGGTGTTCCTCGCCGGCCGTGAGACTTCCTCGCGCGGCGTCACCCGCCTGTTCGAGACCACGACCCTCCGCGAGGGGCAGGCCTGGACCGGCTACGAGGTGCGGGTCACGCACACCGTGGACGGTCGTGAGCACTCGGTCGTGAAGACGATCGACCTCGCCGCCGGGGCGAGCCTCGAGCTCGCGCTCGATCCGTCCGAGAGTCGGACCGCCGCGGTCGATGCGACGGCCTCGGTCCGTTAGTCGCCAAGGCCACGGACGCCCAAGCCCGTAGCCATCAGACTCCCGCGCGGCGCGAGCCGCGCGGGAGTTTTTTTGCGCGATGGTAGAGTTGGCCGGCGAGACGCCATGCCTGCACCCGCTCCGATCCGCTGGTCACCCGCCGCCCGAGCCGTTGCCTCGGTCCTGATCGTCGGCTACCTCGCCGCCGTCAGGGGCCGAAAGGGCTGCAGGAGCCAGCCGGCCAGTGCCCTCGCCGGCTGGCTCCTGCAGCCCTTTCGGCCCCTCGTGGGGGCGCTGTGTCTCGGACACGGCTACCGCTTCTTCGCGCCCGACCCCGGCCCCGGCCACTCGATCCGCTGGACGGTCGAACGCGCCGATGGCACTCGGCTCTCGGGCAGCCTTCCCGACCGCGCCGCCGATCGCCCGCGGCTGCTCTATCACCGCCGGTTCATGATCGCGGAGAAGATCGCCCCGCTCGTTCCGCCGGCCGACGCGCCCGCCGAGGCGAGACGCGACGCGCGGGCCGACTGGCTGCCCCTGGTGGAGGGCGTGGCGGGCCAGCTGCTGGCGCGGCATGGCGGAGTGCGCGTGCAACTCCAGCTCGTCGAGCACTATCTGCCCACGCCGGAGGAACTGATCGCGTCGGAGCAGGGCAGGGGGGACGGTCGAGACACGATGGCCGACATCGTCACGCCGCTCGGCACGTTCGCCCTCGCGGAGGGCACGCGGCCATGAGCACGATGTCGCATCAAGCGTCCGTCGTCGCCTCGCGCGGCTGGTGCGCCGACTGGCTGGCCGGCTGGAACGCCTTCTGGTTTACGCCGGCCGATCCGCTGCCGCTGGCCGTGGTGCGCATCTGCACGGGGGCGCTCCTCGCATGGTCGGCGTTCGTGTGGCTGCTCGATGCACCGGCCTTTTTCGGGGCCGATGGCTGGCTGCGGCCCGCCGACGTGTGGCGGCTGAACGACCAGCCGTGGCAGTGGAGCTGGTACTTCGCAGCGCCGGAGATGCCGCAGTCGCTCACCATCGTGCTGCTCGTCGCCGCGATCTGCCTCGCCGTCGGACTGTTCACGCCACTCGCGGCGGTCGTGTCGCTCGCTGGGCTCGTGAGCGCGGCCAACCGCACGCCGCTCACTACGTTTGGCCTCGACGACATGCTCGGGATGCTGCTCGTGCCGCTCGTGGTGGGGCCGGCCGGAGCCGTCCTTTCGCTCGACGCGGTCCTCGGCCGCCGCGCCCCGCAGCCGAGCGTGCGGGCGAACATCGCTCTGCGGCTGCTGCAGGTGCATCTGTGCGTGGTCTATTTGTTTTCCGGGTGTGGAAAACTGCTCGGGGCGAGCTGGTGGGAGGGCACGGCACTGTGGGGCGCGATCGCCAACGTGCAATATCGCACGCTCGACCTCACCGGGCTCGCCCGCCATCCGCTCGTCGTCAACGCCCTCACGCTCGCCACCTTGTGGTGGGAGGTGGGCTACGCGGCCCTCGTCTGGCCGCGGCTCACGCGGCCGCTGGTTCTCGCGATGGCGGCGCCGGTCCACTTGGGAATCGGCCTCGCGATGGGCATGATGGAGTTTGGCCTGGCGATGCTCGCCGCGAACCTCGCGTTTGTCGGCGCCGACACGTTCCGGGCCATCCTCGCCCCCTTCACGAATCGTTCCTCCCGTTCCCTCGAACCCTCCGAAAGACTCGCATGATCGACACGCTGGCAGTCGTCGGCGCCACCGGCGCCGTGGGCCGAATCATCGTCACGATGCTCCTCGAGCGGCAGTTTCCGGCCAAGCGCATCAAGCTGCTCGCGTCGGCCCGCTCGGCCGGCAAGCCGTTCGAAGTCGCGGGGCGGTCGCTGCCCGTGGAGGAGCTGAAGCCCGAGTCGTTCGCCGACGTCGACATCGCCATCGGCAGCACGCCCGATGAGGTGGCGGCGGAATTCGTGCCGTGGGCGGTGGAGCGGGGCACCGTCGTCGTGGACGAAAGCGCGTATTACCGCATGAACCCCGACGTGCCGCTCGTGATCCCGGAGGTGAACCCCGGTGCGCTCACGGCCCACAAGGGCATCATCGCCAGCCCCAACTGCTCGACCACGCAGATGGTGATGGTGATGAAGCCGCTGCACGACGCCGCCCGCGTGAAGCGGGTGATCGTGAGCACCTACCAGGCCGTGAGCGGCGCGGGGCTGCCGGCCACGAAGGAGCTGGAGCAGGGGAGCGCCGCCTGGCTCGCGGGCGAGGCCCCGCGGCCGGCCGTGTTTCCGCACCCGATCGCAGCGAACCTGATTCCGCAGATCGGCTCGCCGCGGCCCAACGGCTTCACGAGCGAGGAGATGAAGATGGTGCTCGAAACCCGGAAGATCCTCGGCGACGAGTCGATCGCGGTGAGCGCCACCTGCGTGCGCGTGCCGGTGGCCAATGGCCACAGCGAGTCGATCCTCATCGAGACGGAGAAGAAGCTCTCGGCCGACGAGGCCCGCAGGCTGCTCGCCGGCTTTCCCGGGATCGTGGT
>RFUD01000162.1 GCA_009923125.1 Planctomycetia bacterium | reverse complement strand
CGATGGATCGTGCCGCCCGCCAGCGGCACGCAGGCGATCGAGACGGCGCCGAGGTTTCGCAGCTGCTCCTCGACGGTGGCCGGGGGATCGGCGGCGACGTCGGTGAGGAGCACGAGATGCACGCCGAACCCGGTGGCGAACGGCTGCGACATCTCTCCCTTCGCCAGCGCGAAAGCGCGCCTCGAAAACTCCTCGTCCATCGCACCGTGGCGGGGGAAGTATCCGAGATCGCCTCCCTGCCGCCGGCTGGGGCCGGCCGAGTGCCGCCGGGCGGCCTCGGCGAACGTCACGTCCCCTCGCAAGATCGAGGTGCGCAGCCCTTCGGCCCGGCGCAACAGTTCGTCGAGTGCGTCGGCGCCGCGGCCGGGATCGGGCCGGAGCACGATGTGGCTGGCCCGCACGACGGTGCCGTCGAGTTCGCGCCGGTGCTTGGCGTAGGCGGCGTCGAGGGTCGCCGTGGTGAGTTGCGGCAGCAGCATCCGGTTGAGGGCCAGCTCGAGGCGGATCTGGCCGCGCAGCGAGGCCTCGTCGCGACCCGACTCGGCGAGGAAGACCTCGAACGGGATCTTGCGGTCGGACAACTGGCCGCGCATCCGGGCGATGATGTCGCTCACCTCGTCCTCGTCGATGGTGATCTGTCGGGCATCGACCTCGCGGCGCAGCAGGCGCTCATCGACGAGCTGCTCGATCGTCTCGGCCGCCAGCCGCGACTCGCGGTCGGGATCGAGCGCTCGGCCTTTGCTCACACGACGCAGGACGGCATCGACTTCCGCCCGGAAGATGGGCGTGTCTCCGACCCGGACGGCGACCACCCCGCCGGCTCCCGCCGGTGTCTCCGGAAGCCCGTCGGCGGCCCCTGCCGCGGCGGCGACGCCCAGCAGCCAGGCGGCAGCCACGTGCGCGATGGCCGCCCGGGTGCGGACGCGGTGCAGGACGGCCTCGAGGGGGAGGGACAAGGGACAGTGCTCCATCGACACGCCGTCGGAAATCGGCGGGATGCCGCGACTGCCGGACTCTCGCGTTTACCGAAGATTCTGGCCAGACGGACGTTTTCCAGACACAATGCTACCCGACACTCCGGCCCCGCGCCATCGGATGCGAGCATGTCCCAGATCGCCATCAGCCTGTGCGGTGAGGGACGAGGCCACGCCACGCGGATCGCGACGCTCGTCGAACGGCTCCGCGACGCGCACACGCTGCTCATCTTCACCTCGGCCGACGCCCTGGAGTTTCTCGGCCGACGATTCGCCCGCGATGACCGCGTGCGGCTCGTGGGCATTCCCGGGATCGTGTTCCAGTACACGGGCGGCCGGCTGGATGTGACGCGGTCGATCACCACGGGGCTGGAGTACCAGGCCCGGCAGCTCGGCCCCCTCGTCGATCTCATGCTGCGCGAGCTCGACGCGTTCGGCGCCGAGCTCGCGGTGACCGACTTCGAACCCGCCCTGCCGCGGGCGGCGGCACGGCTCCGCATCCCGCTGGTCAGTGTCGATCACCAGCATTTCCTCCTGGCGTACGACCTGTCGTCGCTCCCGTGGTGGCTGCAGTGGCAGGCGTGGCTGATGGGGCATGCCGTCTGGATGTACGTCGCCGGCGCGACCGATACGGTCGTGTCGGCGTTTTTCCGCCCCCCGCTCAGGCGCGGCTGGGAGCATGTGGTGCAGGTCGGGCCCTTGTTGCGGGCCGAGGTCGCCCGGGCGACGCCGCGGCACGAGGGCTTCGTGCTCAGTTACCTGCGGCGGCACACGCCGTTCGCGGCCCTGGCGACGCTCGCCGACTGCGGTCTGCCCGTGCGGGTGTACGGCCTCGGCGAACGTGAGCCGGTCGGGGCGGTGTCGTTTCACGCGATCGACGAGCGGCGGTTCATCGACGACCTCGCCGCCTGCCGCTGCCTGGTGTCGGCCGCCGGCAACCAGCTCATCGGGGAGGCCCTGCACCTCGGCAAGCCGATGCTCCTCCTGCCCGAGCGGGCGCACGCGGAGCAGTTGATGAACAGCCACTTTCTCGCGGGCATGGGCTGCGGCGACTTCACGCTCTTGGAGGAGGTCACGCCGGACCACGTGCGGGGCTTCCTGGAGCGGCTCGACGTGTTTCGCGGGCCGCTCGACGCCCTGGCGGGCCGGATCGACGGCACGGCCGACGTCGTGCGCGTGATCGAGCATCGGCTCGCCGAGCCGCGGGGCGTGCCTACCGCAGATGCCGCGCGAGTTCCGGGATGATGGCCCGCAGGGCCCGCGCGCGGTGGCTGATCACGGACTTCACCGCGGCGGCGAGGTCGCCGAACGTCCGGTGGTACTCCGGCACGACGAACAGGGGATCGTAGCCGAAGCCGCCGGTGCCGCTCGGCGTCTCGGCGATCAGGCCGCCGCAGGTCCCCGACGACGTGGCGACGATCCGGCCGGCCGGATCCGCGAGCGCGGCATGGCAGGCGTAGTGGGCGGCCCGCGCGGCGCCGCGTCGGCCGGCCAGGCGCTCGAGCAGCAGCGCGTTGTTGGACGCGTCGGTGGCGCCGTGGCCGGAGAACCGGGCCGAGTAGATGCCGGGGGCGCCGTCGAGGGCCGAGACGACGAGGCCGCTGTCCTCGGCGAGCACCCACGCGTCGAGGGCCCGGGCCTGCGTGGCCGCTTTGAGCGCCGCGTTCTCGGCGAACGTGCCGCCGGTCTCCTCCACCTCGACGGCCCGGGGATCGCCGGCCAGCGACCTGCAGGGGATGCCGAGGGGCTCGAGGAGTTCCACCAGTTCCCGGAGCTTGCCGGCGTTGGTGGTGCCGAGCACGAGGACGTGCGGAGCGCCGACCATCATCGCCAGCCGCCGGGCTCGCGGGGCACCTCGATCGGCTTCGGCTGCACGTCGAGGAGGATGCCGTCGATCGACCGTGGCATCACCGTGCCGGCGGCGAGTTTCGTGGCGTCCGGGCCGAGTTCCCGGACGATGCGGGTCACCTCGGGATGCGCCGCGGACCCGCCGCCCGCCTGGGGAACGGACAACTGGTCGAAACTGCCGACGCAGACGACGCTCGACTCGCGGTCGTGGAACTCCCATGCCTGCCAGCCCGACCGGCGGAGGGCCTCGGTGAGCCGGTGCGCCTTGTCGGCGGCGTCCGCGAGGCGGCTCTCCAGCTTGACTCCATCCTCCCCGGAGGCGATCGCCTTCTGGTCGAACGTGCCGGCGCCGGTGAAGGTCGCCACGCGCACGCTGTAACGCCCGGGGCAGTCGAGCAGGCTGTGGGTGACGTCGGCGTTCATCTCCACCACGAACCGGTCCACGTCCTGCCGCGTGAAGTAGTCATCCGGCAGCAGCGGATTGGGAATCACGAACGCCAGGTGCATCGGGCCCTTCACGGCGTTCCTGTCGATCCCGACCAGCTTGCGGAACTCCGAGAACGACCGGCTCTTGCCGGCGTCGCCCGTGAGCGCCTGCGGTTGGAGTGACTTGACCGTGGCGAGAATTTTCTGGCCGCGCGGGTCGTCGAAGGCGTTGAAGTCGCCGACCAGGACGGCGACCTCGACGACCTGCTCGGCGTTGGCGTAGCGCATCTTCTTCGGAGTGCCGTCAGGGTTGAGGCCGAGCCCCTGCTGGCGACCGGTGTAGTCGAACGCCTTTTCGTGCGTGTAGGCACGGAGCTTGTGGTCGCGCCGGAGTTCCTGCACGAGCCGTCGGGCGTCTTCGCGGGCGCCCTCGCCGCGGAACGTCGTGGCGAGGATGAGCCACGGCCCGTCCTTTTCCGCCAGGGGAAACATCGCCTCGGCCGGGATGTCGGTCGTCGAGAACCACGACGTGGGCAGCCAGCCCGCCTGCCCGAACGCATTCGCGGCACGGGTGGCCAGCATGACTCCCAGGATCGCGGGCAGGATTCGAAGCCACCGCCTCCGGCCTCCGGCCGCGGTCTCACGGGTCATGCATGTCGGGCTGGTCACGCTGCGGTTGTCCATGGTCGGGGCGGGCGAGAGGGAGGGATGCTTCCACGAGGGATACCGGACGCGCGAGCGGACCCTACCAAGCGGCCCCCCGGCAACGCCAGACCGGTTGTCCCCCTGGGAAAGGCGTGGAAAATGGAGGGGCTGCGGGATTCGCCCGTCGCACCCACCCCTGGAACGCGGCCCTGGCGGGCGCGATCTCGAGATGCTTCCGCAGCGACGCAGACGGCTGGCCACGTGGACGCTCGCGCTGCTGGCCGCGGTGTGGGCCGCGGTGTTGGTGGTGCCGCCTGCGATCGTGGTCCGTTCGCGGGCGGCCTGGCTCGAATCGCTGGAGCAACCCGAGGCCCAACGGCGGTGGGACGAGTTTCGTGACGCGATGCGCTCGCAGTCCGGAAGACAGGGGCCGGTGCAGCGGAAGGTGCCCAAGAGCGCCGAACCACCGCTCCGGGTGTGGCTGCGCGATTACGTCTGGCTGGCGATCGCCGCCTGGCTCGTGCTGGGCGGTGCGCTCGGCGCGTTCACGCTGGTGCTCGTCGCCGGCGCCCTGGGCTTCCGGGCCGACTCCGTCGCTAGCGGCCGAGGATCAGCCGGGCCGTGACGGCCACGACGACGAACAGGATCAGCGTGATGCCGAGAACGCCGAGGAGCGAGAACACGGGAGACTTTCCTCACGACGCGGACGAGAGCGGGTGGGCCGGAGCAACGCCGGGATGGTACGCACGGGCCACCCGATTCACAAGGTCGATGGCGGCCTGCGCCTGCACCCGCAAGGCGTCGCGTCAGCCCGGCACCCGCCGGAAAATCTCCTCGGGCACGGCGCAGGTCGCCGTGCGCCCCAGGTCGTCGAGCGTGCGCCGCTGTCCCACGGTGTTCCACGGCGTGACATCCTTGAGCTCGGGCATGATCTCGAGGATCTGATCGACGAGCATGTCCACGATCCGACCGGTCGATGTCCCGCGGGTCTGCTCGCGGAGCGCCGCCGCCGTCTTCATGAGCTTCACCATCCGCGACCGCTCGAGCACCGGCCCGGAGAGCTGGCTCTCGGCTTCGACGAGCAGCTCGGCGATCGGCACCTCGAGCACCTCCTGCCAGAGCATGACGTCGGACAGCCGGAGGTCGCAGTCGGGCTGTTCCTGTCGCCGGACCACGGCCATCTCGAGGCCGAGCCGACGGGCGACGTTCCGCAGGGTCACGCCCTGCCGGTGTCGGACCTCGGCGATGCGGTGCATGCGCTTCTGGAACCGGCGCCGCACGGGTTGATCGATCGAGGCCATCACCCCCGTCTCGCCGGCCGCCCGGGCCACGTCGGAGTGTTCGCTGTCGGCGACGGCGAACGGATCGTGGTCCTCGTAGTCGTCGTCGCACGCGCGGTCAAAGTCCACGGTGGCCATGCGATGGTCCTCCTGGTGCGTGGCTGGGGCCCGGTGTTCTCGTGGGCCGCCGCGATCGTCGCGGTGAAGGATTTACGCAGCGGGTTCAGGATGCGTTCGCGCGGAAATTTCGCATCCGCGCGGAATTTTTTCGGGGTGGCATCGGCCACCTCGCGACGTCGCTTTTCGTCGCCTCTGGTAGCCTCACGCCGGCACGCTTCGGCGGGAGAGAGGCGTGGATGGGCGACATGGGGCGTTGGAGACACGGGCAGATGGAATCACGCATGGCGGAGTCGAGGATGCCGGGGGCTGCGGAGGCACCGACAACGGGGGTCGTGTGGGCGGATGCAGGGCGTCGTGTCGCCGTCGCGGTCCGCGGATCGGCCGCCGCCGCGTTTGTCGACGGATTCACCACGGCGGCCGTCTCGTGCCTGAAGCCCGGGGCCGGGGCGGAGGGATTCTTCGCCGATGCGAAGGGGCACGTGCTGGCCCTCGCCGCGATCCTGCGAACGGACGACGGCGTGTGGATCGATGCGGAGCCGGGGGCCGCGGTCTCGCTGGCGGAGCATCTCGAGAGGTACCACATTCGCGAGCCGATCGAGATCGCGGACGAGACGACCGCGGTCGCCGGCCTGCTCGTCGTCGGGCCCGGGGCGGCGGCCACGCTGGAAGCGCTCGTCGGCACGACCGCGCCCCGCGACGCCTGGGCGCACACGCGCGGTGCGATAGCGGGCGTGCCGGTCGTGGTGGTGGCGGCCGCCGCCTTCGGCC
>RFUD01000161.1 GCA_009923125.1 Planctomycetia bacterium | reverse complement strand
CGGGGAACACGACCGTGTCGTCGGGCAGCACGTAGAGCCGGCGGCGGATGCCCGACGCCAAGGCCGCGAAGTCGCCGTCGGGAAAGTCGGTGCGACCGATGCTCTCGTGAAACAGCACGTCACCGGCGAACACCAGCGGCGGCGCTTCCCCGGCCAGAACGAACACGACATGGCCCGACGAGTGGCCGGGGATCTCGGCGACCTCGATCGCGAAGCCCGCGAGGTCGAGCCGCTCCCCGTCGGCCAGGAGGCGGTCGGCCGGCGGGCTGACCAGCGCGATGCCGAACGCCCCCGAGAGGTTGCCCGCCGGGTCGCCGAGTTTGGCGGCGTCGCCACTGCCGATCAGGATCGGCAGGTCCGGCCATCGGCGTCGCAGCGCGGCGTTGCCGGCGATGTGATCGGAGTGCCCGTGGGTGAGGAGGATCGCCTGCGGTTCGAGGGCACGGTCCACGATCGCCTCGATCACGCGGTCGGGCTCGAACCCCGGATCGATCACCAGGCATGCCGCGTGGTTCGGCCGGTGAACGACGTAGGTGTTCTCACCGAACGGGGCCGACTCGAGGCAGATCACGCAGACGTCGGCTGCGGGAAGGAGGATGTCGGGAGAGGGCATGGCAGGCCACGGGGTCCGGGTGAAGAGGGATGCCGCAAGCGCCCCGACCGAGCATCCTCTGGCGGCTGCCGGGCGGCAAGTCATGCCGCCGGCGGGCTGAAATACCGCCCAAACCGCACCCGAACTGGCATGGCCGACCGCCGTGGCCCCCGCTATGCTCCCCCACCTTCCGGCAGTGATCCGAACGAATCTGCCGGCAGTTCCGCCGCCGACCCGCGGGCTCATGCCCGGTCGTGGGCGGGGCGATGAACCACTCAGGGAACGAGGGAATCCATGGAGGGATGCCAGATGGCCCGACGGGCAGGGAAGTTTTTGTGCGGCGCCGGCGGCGCCCTCGCGACGTTGGTCGTTTGCGGCGGTCTGGTCGGCGTCGTGCATGCCCAGGCTCCCGCGCCGGCCGGAGCGCAGCCGGCCCAGTTCCCGGGCCTCGTGCCGCAGGGCGGTCTGCCGCAGGGCAACGCCAATGCCGGCGACGCCGCCGCGGCGGCCACCACGACGCACCCGCTCGAAGCTGCCCTCGAGGTCGCCCGGCGGGGACTGGCCGGGATTCAGGCCAACATCCGCGATTATTCGTGCACGGTGGTCAAGCGCGAGCGGATCGACGGCAAGCTGGGCGAACACGAGTACATGTTCGCGAAGATCCGGCAGCAGCCGTTCAGCGTCTACCTGCTGTTTCTGGGCCCTGACAGCGTGAAGGGGCAGGAGGTGCTGTATGTCGACGGCCGCAACGACGGCAACATGCTGGCCCACGCAGGCAGCGGTGTGCGGGCGATGGTGGGGACGGTGTCGCTCAAGCCGCAGAGCATGCTGGCGATGGCGGGCAACCGGTATCCGATCACGGAGCTCGGCGTCGAAAATCTGACCAAGCGGCTCGTCGAAGTCGCGGAGCACGACAAGCAGTTCGGCGAGTGCGACGTCAACTTCTATCCGAATGCGAAGGTCAACGGCCGCGTGTGCACCTGCATCCAGGTTTCGCACCCGGTGCCGCGACGCAACTTCCGCTTCCACCTCGCCCGCGTGTTCATCGACGACGAACTCACGATCCCGATCCGCTACGAGGCCTACGATTGGCCGCAGGAGCAGGGTGGGCAGCCGGTGCTCATGGAGGAGTACACCTACATGAACGTGAAGGTCAACAACGGCTTCACGGACGCCGACTTCGATCCGAAGAACACGGCCTACAAGTTCGGCGCGAAGTAGGGCGGGCCCGGACTCGCCGCTCAGGGCATGAGCCGCGGCCAGGCGGCGGCGAGCTTGGGCTGCGGCGGAATCTCCAGTCGCGTGCCCGGCGCCACCGACACCCGCGGATCCAGCCGGCGGTTCCACGCGTAGAGCGCGCGGTACAGACGGCCATCGCCATAGGCCCGTTCCGCGATCGACCACCAGGTGTCGCCCGTCACGGTCGTATGGGTGCCTGCGAGCGGCATGCCGAGGGTGGAAGGAGCGGTGTCGGCGGACGGCGGCGTCGGCGTCGGCGGGGCGGGGGGCACGTCTTCCGTTGACGGTTCGTCCGGAACCGAGGCGGAGCCCGGTTGATCATCGCCGGGCGGCGTCTGGTCGGCCGGCTCGCGGAACTCGGCACGGGCGAGAAAGGGATCGCGTTTCGCCGTGAAGGCGGAGGCCCGGCCGCGCGGCTCGAGGGCAGGCGGGGCCACGATATCCTGGCTGGCGATCGGGAGGTGGTGCGGGTCCACGTCCGGCCCGGCGCCGGCGGGCGGCCGCGGGACGAGCAGTTTCATCGACAACACGCCGATGAACGCGCCGACGAGGATGCCGAGCACCGCCAGCAGGAATTTGGTTTCGCGTCCCATTCGTGCGCTTCCGTGCTCCGCGCCCGGCGGCGGGGCGGCTCGAGCCGCGGCGGATTCTCGTGAATCGCCCGGTTTGTCGCCAGATCGTTCAGGCGGCCGAAAATCCCATGGTCCGGCTGGCGATGCGGAGTTTTGCCGACCGGCTCCGCGGATTGGCGGCGACTTCCTCCGGGCCCGCCTCCACCGGCGACCGCGTCAGGCACTCCCAGACCTGCCGATTCTGGAAGGCCTGCTTCACGATCCGGTCCTCGAGGGAGTGAAACGAGATCACCGCCAGCCGGCCGCCCGGGACGAGCCGCTCGGGAATCCGCTCGACCGCGATGCGGAGCGACTTGAGTTCCTGGTTGACGGCGATCCGCAGCGCCTGAAACGTGCGTGTGGCCGGATGAATGCGCGAGGGGGGGTGCTGCCGCGGGATCGCCGAGACGACGAGCCGGGCGAACTCGCGGGCCGAGTGGATCGGCTGCTTCTCGCGCACCGCCGCGATCTTCCGGGCGATGCGCCGGCTGTGCCGCTCCTCGCCGAACTCGTAGATGATGTCGGCGAGGCTCTCGGGCTTCATGCGGTTGACGATCCGCCACGCGGGCTCGCCCTCGGTGGGGTCGAATCGCAGGTCGAGAGGACCGTCGGCATCGAACGAGAAGCCCCGGTCGTGGTCGGCGAGCTGGTCGCTCGACAGGCCGACGTCGAGGAGCACTCCATCCACGGCGTGGATCGACAGGGCGTCGAGCACCTCGGGCAGGTCGCAGTAGTTGGCCTGCGCGAATCGCACGGGGAGACCGGCGAGTTCACGGGCCCCACGGTCGATCGCGACCGGATCGCGGTCGATCGCGATCACGAGTCCGTCGGGGCCGACGGCGTCGGCGAGCAGCCGCGTGTGGCCGCCGCCGCCGAGCGTGCCGTCCACCACGCGCATGCCGGGCCGCACGGCGAGGAACGACATCACCTCGGCCGGCAACACGGGGGCATGGACGCTCGACGGCGGCTGCATGCCCTCACTCTACCACGCGCGCCGGCTACATTGGCGGCATGGCCGACGCCGATCTCTACGACTACGAGCTGCCTCCGGAACTGATCGCCCAGGAGGCGCTTCCGGACCGCGCGGCGGCGCGGCTGCTCGTCGTCCGTCGGGCGACGGGCACGCTCGAGCATCGGCGGATCCGCGACCTGCCCGAGATCCTCGCGCCGGGCGATCTCGTCGTCGTCAACGACACGCGCGTCGTGCCCGCCCGGCTGATCGGCCGGCGCGCGGCCACGGGCGGCGCATGGGAGGGTCTCTTCCTGCGGATCGATGAGGCGACCGGGCTGTGGCAGATCCTGGCGCACACGCGCGGCCGCCCGGCCATCGGCGAGTCGGTGGCACTCGTCGATCGAAGCGGCGCCGAGGGCGTCACACTCGAACTCGTCGGCCGCGGCGTCGGCGGCACGTGGCTCGTGCGGCCCTCGGTGCCGGGGCCTGCCGAGGAGGTGCTCGCCCGGGTCGGCCGGGTGCCGCTGCCGGGCTACATTCGGGGAGGCGAGGAGCGGCGGGGCGATCTCGAACGCTACCAGACCGTGTTCGCCCGGGCGGCCGGCTCGGCGGCGGCGCCGACGGCGGGCCTCCACTTCACGCCCGACCTGCTCGCGGCGCTCGCGGCCCGCGGCATCGGCCGGGCCGACGTCACGCTCCACGTGGGCATCGACACGTTTCGGCCGATCACGGCGGAGCGGCTCGACGACCACCCGATGCACACCGAATGGTGCGCCTGCCCGGAGCCGACGGCCGCGGCGATCCGGGCGACGAAGGATCGCGGTGGCCGCGTGGTGGCGGTGGGCACGACGGCGATGCGCACGCTCGAAACGGCGGCCCGCGCCGGCACCGTCTCGGCATGGTCGGGGCCGACCGATCTCTTCATCCGGCCCGGGTTTTCCTTCCACGCCGTGGACTGCCTGTTGACGAATTTCCACCTGCCGCGGACAACCCTGCTCGTGCTCGTGAGCACGTTCGCCTCGCGGGAGCTCGTCCAGGCCGCCTACGCCGAGGCGATTCGCGAGCGGTATCGGTTTCTGAGTTACGGCGACGCCATGGTGATCGTGTGATGGCAGACATTCCCCAGGAAGATGTGCTCGTGGTGCCGCGGTCGTTGTTCGACCGAGTCGGCGCGTTTCAGGGCTTTTGCGGCGACGTGGCCGCCTACCTGCCGGTGCTGCTCGACCCGAAGCACACGTCGTGGCGGCCGCGGGCGAGCGTCGAGGACGATCCCTCGTTCAAACAATTGATTCCCTACTGCGTGCTCGCGCATCGGGACGCCGACGGCGGCCTGCGCTATTTCTCCTACACCCGCGGCGGCGGCCAGAGCGAGGCCCGGCTGCGGGCGAAGCGGTCGGTGGGCATCGGCGGCCACATCGCGAGCTGCGACGGCGAGCACGGCGATGACACGTCGTACGAGGCCGGCATGCGGCGCGAACTCGCCGAGGAGATCGCGATCGAGGGGCAGTGGCAGGCACGCTGCGTGGGGCTGATCAACGACGACTCCAACGCCGTCGGCAGCGTGCACCTGGGAGTCGTCCACATCCTGGAGCTCGAGCGGCCCGCCGTGTCGTCGCGGGAGAGCGAACTCGTGGAGTGCGGCTTCGACACGCTCGCGGCCCTGCTCGCGGCACGCGAGCGGTTCGAGACCTGGTCGCAGATCGCCCTCGACGCCCTCCGCGACGGTACGATTGCAGTGTGACGATCTACCTCGACAACCACTCGACGACCCGCCTCGACCCGCGCGTGCTCGAGGCGCTGCTGCCCTGGCTGACCGAGCATTACGGCAACGCCGGCAGTGCGACCCACGAGATGGGCCGCGAGGCGCGGGCCGCGGTCGATGGGGCTCGTGAAACGGTGGCAGCGGCGATCGGCGCCACGGCCCGCGAGATCGTGTTCACGAGCGGGGCCACCGAGAGCAACAACCTCGCGATCCTCGGCTTCGCGGCTCGCACTGCGGCGGACAGGCGGCACGTGGTCACCGTCGTCACGGAGCACCGCGCCGTGCTCGATCCGTTCGAGCACCTCGAGCGCACGGGCTTCGCGGTCACGCGGCTCGCGGTGGAGCCCGGCACCGGCCGCGTCGCCGCCGCCGCCGTCGCCGCGGCCCTGCGGCCCGATACGTGCCTCGTGTCGATGATGCTCGCCAACAACGAGATCGGCGTCGTGCACGACATGCCCGCGATCGCCGCGCACGTGCATGGGTGCGGCGCCGTGCTGCACGTCGATTGCGCACAGGCGCTCGGCCGGCTGCCGGTGCCCGTCGACGCGATCGGCGCCGATCTCGCCAGTTTCTCGGCGCACAAGTTTCACGGGCCCAAGGGCGTCGGCTTCCTCTACGTGCGCCGGCGCGACCGTGTCGTAAGGATCGATCCACTCGTCTTCGGCGGCGGCCAGGAGCGCGGCCTGCGGAGCGGCACGCTCGACGTGCCCGGGATCGTGGGCATGGCGGAGGCCGCCCGGCTCGCAGTGGCCGAGCTCGCCACGGAGCCTGCGCGTCAGCGCGGCCTCCGCGACCGCCTCTGGACGCTCTTGCAGCGTGAGATCCCCGGCATCGCCCTCAACGGCCCACCGCTCACGGATCCCGCCGGTCGGCTCGCGAACAATCTCAACGTGCGGATCCCGGGCATCGACG
>RFUD01000017.1 GCA_009923125.1 Planctomycetia bacterium | reverse complement strand
CTTCGCCGAGCGATCGGGCGGCCCAGGCGGCGGGCAAGCCCAAGGTTTCGACCGCGGCGCCGCGGTCCGCCATGCGGGCGACCCAGGCATCGCCGATCGCATCGACCCGGTGCCCGTTCCATTCGATCTGTCGCAGGCCGGCCGCCGTGATGCCGACGTCCGCCGACATCGGGAGGCGGGCCTCGAGGCCTTCGATCGTCAGCGGGCCGGAGAATCGCCCGCGGGAAGAGACGGCGCGAACCATGATGGCTGCCTTTCGGCTGCCGTCGGCCTTTGCCCCACCCGGTTGACCGCCCTCCGGCGGCCGACCGTGGTCGACGTGGTGTCGTCGGACGGGAACGTTCGCGAATGCGTCGTTTCCCTCCCGGCGTGCGAATTATCGCGGCGCATCAATCGATGTCTCGCAAATTCGTCTCAGTGATTCGCAAAACGCGGAAAAACAAGGTAGATTTGCGATGGAACACTTTGGCGGACACTTGGTAAGCACCCCCGGAGGCGGCCCCGATCATGGTTTTTCCCGTCGGTGACGACAACTCCGACCGCAGGCTGTTTCCGTTCGTCACGATCGCCCTGCTCGTGGCGAACGTGTTCGTGTTCGTCGTGTTGCAGGGCATGGGCGCCAATGAAGATTTCACCATGGCCTACGTGCAGGTGCCGGCCGAGATCCTCTCGGGCCGCGACATCGAGACCGCGCCGGCCCCCAAGACGATCCGCACCCCCGAGGGCGACATCCAGGTCACCGATCCGGGCCTGCGGAAGACGCCGATTCCCGTCTGGCTCACGCTGCTGACCGCCATTTTCATGCACGGCAGCCTGATGCATCTGGCCGGCAACATGTGGTTCCTGTGGATCTTCGGCGACAACGTCGAAGACGACATGGGCCACGTGAAATACCTGCTGTTCTACCTGGCCACGGGCGTCCTGGCGTCGCTGGCGTTCGTGGCGTTGAATGCCTCGGGTGAGGCCTCCCTCACGCCGTGCCTGGGCGCGTCCGGGGCGATTTCCGGTGTCCTCGGGGCCTACCTCGTCTTGCACCCGAACCGGCGGGTGAGCGTCATCCTGCTGCGGATGATGGTGGACGTCCCGGGGTATGTGGCCGTGGGGATCTGGTTCCTGTTCCAGGTGATCAGCGGCGTCTTCGATTCCAGCGGCGGTGGCGGGGGCGTGGCCTACTCGGCGCACGTGGCCGGCTTCGTGGCGGGAATGATCCTCGCCAAGCCGATGAGCATGGGCCCCGTGCGGGACGAGGCGGATCCCCTCGTCGTGCTCCGCCGCCGGATCGGGTAACTGGCCGCGGCCAGCCGGTCCGGCTATGAATAAGGCGGTGAATCGGGCGGAATTCGACCTGGAGGTGCGCATGGTCGGCGTCGTGCCGGAGTCGGCGGAGGTGGTGGTGATCGGCGGTGGTCCGGCCGGCGCCACGGCCGCCACGCTCGTCGCCCAGAAGGGCCGGCGGGTCACGCTCTTCGAGCGGGAACGGTTTCCCCGGTTCCACGTCGGCGAGTCGCTCATTCCGGAGACGTTCTGGGTGCTCGAGCGGCTCGGCATGCTCGATGTCATGCGGTCGAGCCGGTTCGTCGAGAAGCACTCGGTCCAGTTCGTGAACGAGAAGGGGGTGCTGTCCGAGCCCTTCTACTTTGCCGACCACAAGCCGCAGGAGAGTTCGCGGACCTGGCAGGTGGTGCGGAGCGAGTTCGACGAACTGATGCTGCGGAACGCCGCCGCCCACGGTGTGGACGTGCACGAAGGCACCCGCGTGCTCGAGGTGCTCTTCGAAGGGTCGCGGGCGACGGGGGTCAGGGTCGAGGATGCCGCGGGTGCCGTGCGGACGGTGGCCGCCGACGTGGTCGTCGATGCCAGCGGGCAGGGGGCGATGATCATGAGCCGCCTCGGCCTGCGGGACTGGGATCCGGTGCTCAAGAAGGCGGCGATCTGGACCTATTGGAAGAACGCGGAGCGTGGCACCGGCCGCGACGAGGGGGCGACGCTCGTCCTCCAGCTCGACGACAAGCAGGGATGGTTCTGGTACATCCCGCTCCACGACGGCACGGTGAGCGTGGGTGTGGTGGCGGGTTACGACTACCTGTTCAAGCACCGGGAGACGAAGGATCCCGAGGCGGTGTACTTCGAGGAGGTGGCGCGATGCCCCGGGCTCGGCCCGCGGATCGCGGCGGCCGAGCGGGTGGCGCCGGTCCGGGTGGCGAAGGAGTATTCCTACCGCTCCCGCGACGTCGCCGGTGACGGCTGGGTGCTCGTCGGCGACGCATTCGGCTTTCTCGACCCGCTCTATTCCTCTGGGATTTTGCTCGCGCTGAAAAGCGGCGAACTCGCGGCCGACGCCATCGTGGCCGCGCTCGACGCGGGCGACACGTCCGGGCCGCGGCTCGGCTCGTGGGGGCCGGAGTACGTCCGCGGCATGGAACGCATGCGCCGGCTCGTGTGCGAGTTTTACGAGGGCTTCAACTTTGGCCGGTTCGTGAAGCGTCATCCGCACCTCAGGGGGCACGTCACCGACCTGTTGATCGGCGACCTGTTCAACGATCGCGTGGACGAGATCGTCGCCCCGCTCGAGGCCCTGCGGGCCGAGGACCGCGCCCGGGCATGACGGTCGCCCTCGCCCACGACGAGCATGGGGCGGGCGAGCCGCTCGTCGTCCTCCACGGGCTGTACGGCTCCAAGCGAAACTGGGCCTCGATCGCGACGGAACTGGGCCGCAGCCGTCGCGTGCTGTGTGTCGATCTGCGGAACCACGGCGAGAGCCCGTGGGACCGACGCCACGACTATGCGGCGTTGGCCGCCGACGTCGCCGCGTTGATTCGCTCGACCATCGGCGGGCCGGCGGCGGTGCTCGGCCACAGCATGGGCGGCAAGGCGGCGATGCTGCTCGCCCTCACCGAGCCCGCGCTCGTGGAGCGGCTGGTGGTCGTGGATATCGCACCGGCGCCCTCTCCCGGCACCGCCGCGATCGATCCTCGCGTGCTGCGGGCCGTGCCGCTGGAGGCGTGTCCGCGACGGGCGGACGTCGAGGCGGCGCTTGCCGGCCGGATCCCGTCGCTCGCGGTGCGGTCGTTCCTCGCCAAGAACCTGGCGAGCGGCCCGGATGGCCTGGCGTGGAAGGTGAATCTCGACGCGCTCGAACGTCATTACGGCGACATCCTCGGATTCCCCGACATCCCGGCCGGGCAGGCCTTCGGGAAGCCGACGCTGTTCGTCGCCGGGGGAAGGTCGGACTACGTCGGGCCGCAGCACCACGCCGCGATCCGGCGGCTGTTTCCGGCGGCCGACATCACGATCATTCCCGAGGCGGGACACTGGGTGCATGCCGAGGCTCCCCGGGAATTCGTCCGCCTCGTGGAGCGATTTCTGGAGGGCCGCCCGTAGCCGGCCCGCCCCACGGTCGTGGTGATCGCCGCCGCGTGCGGAGACCGGGACGGCAATCCCGCCGGACGTTCGCTGCGGGCCTCCAGCCCTCCGCTCACTCGACTCCGACTGCGCTTCGCCATCCTGGCTCCGCTTGTCTGCGTACGCCGGCTCAACGGCAGGGGTGACCCCGAGCCTCCCGCTCTTGATTGAGCGCGGCTCGTACGCCACCGCGAACGTCCGGCGATGGGGCATTCGCGGCCCCGAGCCACGCACGACGCCGATTCATCTGTCCCGCATGGGCTGTGCCGAACAGGATTACGGGGACCGCGTCCCGTCAGACGACCACGATGCCGGTCGTGCCCGGGTCGGCGGGTTGGAGTTCCACCGCGCCGCGTGGCGTGAGGTCGTCGGCACCGACCAGCACGGTGCGCAGATCCCGATCGGCGACCGAGTAGATCACGTCACCGATCCGGGCGGTTCGCAGCAGCCGCGAGTCGTGGGACACCGTGCCCAGCTCGGTGATCCCCAGCGCGGCGTCGACCCGCAGGACCACGACCCCGTATTCGGCCGTCCACGGCACGAATGCGTCGGGATCCGCGGGGTCGGCGGGACCCGGCCGCAGTCCTTCCACGGGGAGGGCGACGACCCCGAGATCGGTGAACAGCCCCAGCGCCCGCACGTCCCATTCGGCGTCGGACCACGACCAGCCGGTGTCGGGCTGAGCGATGACGAACGATGACACCTCGCGGGGCGCGTCGTCGTCGCGCACGTCGAAGAGCGAGACCTTGAGGCCGGTCGTCCGTCCGGTCGCCGGGTCGGCATCGCGGCCGACACCGAGCAGGTGGCCGTCGCCGTACGGCAGCAGGAACCGTGAGTATCCGGGCACCTTCAACTCGCCGACGACCCGCGGGGCGGAAGGCGTGGACAGGTCGATCGTGAACAGCGGGTCGACTTGGAGAAACGTGCACAGGTAGGCGCGGTCGCCGATGAACCGGGCGGACTGGATCGATTCGCCCGGCGCGATGTCGTCCACCGACCCCACCACCCGCAGCGTGTCGCCCTGCGTGGCGAGGATGCGCACGGCGTTGCGGCGGTCAACGGTCCACGACTCGAACCACGGGACCGGCTGGCCCCCGTCGCCCGAGCCGCCGACGCCACCGCTCGTGACGGTCGTCGAAAACGTCGTCTGCGTGACCGCCACTCGCAGGAGGCCGTCTTCGGCGTCGGCCGAGAATTGGTCGAGCAGCGAGCCCGTGAACGTGCCGGTCGAGACGAGCCGCGGGCTGCCGCCGTCGATCGCGAACCGCTGCACATCGGTCTGATCACCCGCGACGGCGTTCCAGCGCGGGCTGAACAGGTAGAGATCACCCGCATCGAGATGGATGAGCGACGTGTAGCCGCCGATCACCGAGGTCGCCCCGCCGATCCGCGGCACGTCCGCGGTGGTGTCGAGGGTCACGATCGACGTCAGGTTGGCCTCGTTGCCCGTGGCGGGAAACAGGATGTCCTGCGGGCGCGAGACGAGCCCCGACGTCGTCTTCCCGCCGATCCGATGGGACGTGGTGGTCCAGGTGGGCAGCATGCGGTTCACCGGGCTGCGATGCACCATCCGCGCCAGGGAGGCGTCGGTCGCGGGCTCGGACAGCATGGCCGGCATGGACGAAAGCGGTTCGGCCGCCCCGCCGATCATCAGTGCACCCTGGCGGAGCATCGGCCCACCGCCCCAGTAGCCTCCGAGCAGGTCGTTGCGCACGACGAGCACGAGCCGCCCGTCGATCATGCGTGATTCGCAGACCGTGCCGTCGATCCGGGTGCTCGACACGGGTTCCGGGGCCGCCGGATCGGCGACGTCGAACACCGTGACCTGCGCCTGGCCCGCCTGCCGGGCGCAGAGCAGCGGCATGAAGCCGTCATCGGCCGGAGCGGCCGCGTCCCACACGCTCGACACGACGGTCAGCCGGCCGTCGTGGAGATATTCGGCGATCGGCCAGCCTTCGAGCGGAGTGCGCGACACGACCGACGGCGCGGCGGCGTCGCGGGCGTCGATGATCAGGAGTTCGCCCCGCGACAGGACGTACAGGTGTTTCCCGTCGTTTTCGATGATATCGCCCTCGTCCACACCCGCGACCTGCGTCGTGGTCTCCGAGTAGCCCGCGGTGCCGTCGGGCGCAGCGGTTCCCGTCGCGGTCGCTTTGATGTCCGCGCCGGCCGTCGGCAGGGACACGGCCTGCACGTCGCCGCCGGTGGCGGCGAGCATGGTGCCGAACCGGCCACGGCTCCGGGCCGCCGTGGCGAGGTATTCGCGAAACGCGGCCGGGGAGCCCGCCCGCACGATCCGGTCGGTCCGCGTCGCATCGGTGACCCGGTCGCGGCCGCCGCTCTCCTCGAAGGCATCGCGGCCCGGGCCGCCGTGGATCTGGTTGGTGCCGACGCCGCCGCGCAGCAGATCCTGGCCCCGGCCGCCGTTGATCACCGTGGCCAGCGAGATGCCCCCCCGTGCCGGGCTGACGATGGCCTGATCGTCGCCCGCACCGGTGTCGATGCGAATCTGCCGCAGGCCGGCCAGCGGCCGCGACAGGGTCACGGCGCCGTTTTCGACCACCTCGATCCGGGTCGCGTCGTCGGCCGCCCGGCGCACCTCGATCACGTCGTCGGCGGGGGTGCCGCGCACGCTGAGGATGCCACGCACCACGTTCACGGCCAGGAGCCGCCGGGTTTCGAGCGGTTCCAGGCCCACCACGGCCGTCGGGGCTTGGGCAACGCGTGAACGTGAACGGCACTGTTTCATGGGATGGACTCGATTCATGGGATGGATGGAATGCATGGGACGACCCTCTCCACGGATGGACGCGGCTGGCCGGGGACGGCGTCGGCGGACGCTACGGAGGACGTGTCCGCGATGCAAGGTAGACGACGGGGTTTGCACCCGTGCGATCCGGGAGTGGACGCGGTGGAGTGGCAAAACTGGGCCGACCGGCAGGCCTCGGACCGAGCCACGGTGGTGATCGATCGCCCGTTCAGTAGTTGACCTGAAACTGGAACCGCAGCAGGTCGCCCTGGAACTGGGCGTACTGACCGTTGAACAGGATCGGAGCCTTGCCCGACGTGTTCGTGCGATTCACCCAGTCGTATTCGCAGGTGAGTTCCATCTGGGGCGTGATCTGCCACTCGAGGCCGAGATCGAACTCGCCCAGATAGGTGTTGGGGCTGTTCCTCTCCCAGATATAGCCGCCCCGTCCGGTCTGCCAGCGGAAGTACGGGAACAGTCGGCCGAAGCGTTCCGTGTCGGCCTTGTAGTTGACCAGCACGTAGCCGCCGGACACGGGCTGGCTGGAGATGGTCGGCGGATTCGCCTTCGACACGTTGTCGAGGCTCGAGAGCCGGGGCCCGAGGCCGACGTTCCACTCCGCGGTCACCCCCAGTCGCTGTGGGTAGTAGACGAAGGTGGCGCAGATCCGCTGGTCGAGGACGCCGTTGGAATCGGAGACCACCACGGGCTTGTAGGTGTTGCTCCCGATCTTGATGTCCGCCAGCGTCGGCACGTAGTTGCCGACGTAGGCCTGCACCCCGGCCTCCACCACCTGTTCGTTGTCGAACTGGTAGGGCGAGTTGAGCCGCATCACGAAGTGCATGTTGTCGTTCTGATCGAGCGTCGAGTTCCCCTGGCCGTTGTAGCAGCCGATGCCGAACACGCCGTAGTTGCCGGATCCCTTCAGCCCCTCGTCGAGGACGTACTTGTAGAGCTCCTGGGCGTAGATCGGCGTCCAGTAGTAAAACACGCCGAGCCCGCGCTCGCTCTTGGTGGCGTTGATGAAGTCGGCCCGATCCATCGGCAGACGATTCGAGCTCGACTGCATGTTGTCCCAGCCGTACGGCACCTTCGACTGGCCGACACGCACGCGGTGCACCTTGTCGGTGGTGATGTAGCAGTCGCCGTAGCAGTCGCGGAGCTGGGCGTAGTTGATGGCACCGGGATCGGACACGCCGTTGAGGCCCGAGGCGAAATCGGGCTGGATGTAGATGTAGAGGCGGTCGCTGATGTCGCCGGAGAAGATCAGCCGGCAGCGGCGGATGTAGAAGTTGTTGTTCGGGCCGACCGACTTGTCGTTGGGATGGTACGGCCCGGCCCCGTCGGGGTCGTACCACAGCGTGCTGTTGATGCGAAACTGCGTGTACCCGCGGATGTTGATCTTCTCGTACCACTCCTTCTCACCCGAGTGGTCGTTGCCGCCGACGGTCTGCTCATCCACCGTCTCGATGGCGGGGTCCTGGATGTTGGCGAATCGCTGCCCCAGTTGGCGGGCGAACGAGTTGTCGTCGGGGCTCACGGTGCGGCCGCTTCCCGGGGCGGCTCCCACGGTCATCTCATCGACCGTCTCGATGGCCGGATCGGCGATCTGCGCCAGCATCGTGTCCGGATCGAAGTCCACCGGGGGCGGTGCGGACGCCTTTCGGCCGGCCGCTTCCTCGAGCAGTTCCCCAAATTCAGCGGCCTGAGTGGTCAGTCCAGCCAGCGCGATCGCGATCGCAGCGGCCCGGCATACAGCCGACATGACACGCACGACCCGTCGTGGTGGGCTCGAAAACACGTTGGCGGAAACCACCGACATCGGCGATCCTCGTTGGAGGGGCATGCGTCTCAGGAAGGGTGGAAGCAACGCGGCGCGTCACAGCCTGCCCAGCCGTTCCATGTCATTCAATCGGATCATCCGCGGCGTTCGTTTATTCGCGTTGCGGGGTCTGGGATGGATTTCACAGTCGGCACCCCCCATCGGAGTAATCGGAGAAATTCCCCGACTTGCCCGCTGGGATGTGTCCTGCCGCACTTCCACCCCGCAGGAGCATCCCCGCCGCCCGCCGTTCGCCCGTGGCTACACTGCACGGCGAAGCGCCATGTCCAAAAAACGCCCCCGCCGCCGCAGGCCCGCCGCCGACCTCGACGCCACGTACATCTGCGACTCGTGCGGCGAGGAGATCGTGGTTCCCGTGGATGTCTCCGCGGGATCGCATCAGGACTATGTCGAAGACTGCCCGGTCTGCTGCCACCCGATGACCCTGCACGTGGACATCGGGGCCGACGGCGAGGCCCGGATCCACGGCGAGCACGAATGAATCGGCTTCCGCCGAAGCGGCCCCGCGTTCAGGGGTGCCGGGAGAGTGGAAAACCAACCAAGTCGGGGCGACACGATTTGAACGTGCGACCTCTACGTCCCGAACGTAGCGCTCTAGCCAGGCTGAGCTACGCCCCGAGGTGTGCCGCCGCGAACTCCGGCGTCACGTGGGATCACCTCTAGACTACCGGGAGCCGCGTCGCGGAACAACGCCTTTCGATGCCGTCCGTGAACCGGGGCGAAACGTCACTTTGCCAGCGACACGCAGACCAGTTCCTCGTCGTTGCGGGCGAAGACGCAGCGGCCGGCGAACGCCGGGTGTGACCAGACGACCTCGCGGCCGAAGCATTCGTTCGTCGGGTCGACGAGGTGCATCCGTCCGAGTTCCTCGTACGCCTGGGGGGTGAGCCGGGCGAGGATCAGGTCGCCCGTCTCGCTGAACAGCCAGGTGCGTCCCGGGGCGGCCGCGTGGCCTCCGGCGGGCTGATGACGCACGAGAAATGCCGTCCCATGCCGCCCGCGCCGTGGGCCCATGGTGGGCTGGCCCGTCTCCCAGAGCCGTGCGCCGGCCGCCAGATCGACCGCCGTCAGAAACCCCGTCTCGCAGTCGCATCCGTAGAGGGTCTCGCCCTCGATGTACGGCGTGCTGTTCGCGCAGTACACGGCCGACTTGGGCTCGCCCCGCCACAGCGGCTTCGCGTCCGGCCTGTCGGTCCCGAGGGCGTACAAGGCACCCACGCGGCCGATCCCGCTCGCGTACAGCACGCGGCCCCGCTTCGTTTCGGCCACCTGCGGCGCCATGATCGACATGCCGTACATCGGCTTGAGCGGTTGCGTCCACAGCATGCGGCCCGTCGTCGGCTCGAGGGCGTTGAGGTTGTCGGCGTCCCAGATCAGCAACTGCCGCACGCCAGCGCTCTCGATCAGCGTGGGGGGGCAGTAGCCGCTCTCGCTCGCCGACAGGGACCGCCAGAGTTCCCGCCCGGTGTCCTTGTCGAATGCAACGGCCACGCTGCCGGGGCCGCCCACGAGGCAGATCAACTGCCTGCCGTCGACGAGCGGATGGCCGCAGAACCCCCAGATGGGTGTCGGGGCGGAGTAGTCCGCCTTGAGATCCCGCGCCCACACGACGCCGCCCGAGACCGCGTCGAGGCACGTGAGGTTGCCCTCGGCGCCGAGCACGTAGACCTTGCCATCGGCGATCGTGGGGGTGCAGCGTGGTCCCGAGGCATACGAGATCGCGTACGGGCAGTCGTACTCGTGCTTCCAGAGCAACTTCCCGGTCTCCGCCTCGAGGCACAGGATCCGCTCGCGGCCGGTGAGTCGCGTGCGGTCGTCGGGCGCGTTTGCCAGCGGCCCCGCCGGCCGGTCGTAGTCGGTGAGATAGACACGACCATTCGCCACGGCCGGTCCCGAATAGCCGCCCGTGACCGGCACCCGCCACTTCACCGGCAGCCCCGCGGCGGGGATCGCGTCCACGACGCCCGTCTCGCGCCACACGCCGTCGCGGTGCGGACCCATCCACTGCGGCCAGTCGTCGGCGCGGGCGCCGCCGCCGATGCAGGCCGCCACGAGCACGATCCGGGAGACGCGGTTCATCAAGGGTGGGCGTTTGATGCTCATGGAAGGACGACGGCGACGGAGGGAGTCGGGGCATCCGAGGCGGCGACGAGTGCCGGCACGTCGAGTGTGACATCCAGCCCGGCGGGCCGCCAATCGACGACCTCCATCTCGGCGGTGCGGCGACCGCGGAACTCGTTGATCTTCGGCTTGAACGCCACGTGGAACGGCTGGCCGGGCGGCGGCAGGTGGTCGAGCCACTCGGCACCGCCGAACGCCACACCGCGCACCTGCGCCCCGTGTTGCACGAGATGCATCGCCAGATGGCGGGCGCCGCCGCCGATCGTCCGCGCCGGCTCGGCGAGGCTCACCGACGTGGCACACAGGACGGGGCGGCGGTTGGCCTGGCCAAACGGGGCGAGCCGCTCCATCTGCTCGACCGTGTCGAGCGTGAGGCCGGCGAGGGTCGCCTCGCCGTCGATCGCGATCTGCGCCCGCCGCAGCCGCTCCGGCAACCGCGCCGCCACCTCCGCGCAGAACCGCTCGCGAAAGCCGTCGATGCGGGCGTCTTCGATCCGCAGGCCTGCCGCGGCCGCGTGGCCGCCGCAGGTCACGAGCAGGTCGCGGCAGGCGACGATCGCGGCATGCACGTCGAAGCCGGGCACGCTCCGCGCGCTCCCGGTGCCCGGACGTCCCTGGAGGGCATCCCTGGCGATCATCACCACCGGCCGGTGAAACCGCTCCGCGAGCCGGCCCGCCACGATCCCGATCACGCCCGGATGCCAGGTGGGATCGGCGAGCACCAGGGCGGCGTCGCGGTCGGGATCGAACCGCTCGTGGGCCTGCTTCGTGGCGGAGAGGAGCATGCTCCGCTCCTCCGTCTCGCGTCGGCCGTTGAGTTCGTGCAGGTAGTTGGCGAGGCTCACGGCCCGCGCCTCGTCGGTCGTGGTCAGCAGTTCGATGCCGCAGGCGGCTTGGCCCAGCCGGCCGGCCGCGTTGAGCCGCGGGGCGAGCCGAAACGCGACGTCCTCGCTGTCGAGCCGGGACTTGCCGTCGAGCTTCGCGAGTTCCAGGAGGCGGGCGATGCCCGGGCCGCCGCGCTTCCGCAGGCATTCGAGGCCGTGCTTGACGAAGATCCTGTTCTCGTCGAGCAGTGGCACGACGTCGGCCACCGTGCCCATGGCGGCGAACCCCATCCCCTTGAGCAGCATCTCGCGCAGCCGGGGCGTGACCTGCCTGGCGCCGGAGGCCCGCGTCGCGATCGCCCATGCGAGCTTGAACGCCACACCCGCGCCGCAGAGTTCGCCGAACGGATAGGCCGTGCCCGGGAGCCGGGGGTGCACGAGCACGTCCGCCGCGGGGAGCGTGTCGGCGAAGGTGTGGTGGTCCGTGATGACGAGTTCGAGTCCGAGATCACGGGCGTGTCGGGCCTCGGCGACGCTCGCGATCCCGCAATCGACCGTGACGACGAGATTCACGCCCCGGGCCGCGAGCGTGGACAACGCCTGCGTGTTGAGGCCGTACCCCTCTTCGAGCCGGTCCGGGACATACCAGGCGGCGTCGGCGTCGAGGGCTTCGAGGCAGCCCATGAGGATCGCCGTGGCGCACATCCCGTCGGCGTCATAGTCGCCGTAGACGACGATCCGCCGGCCGGAGCGGACCGCCGCGAGGATGCGGTCCGCCGCGGCGGACACGCCGGGCAGCAGATCGGGGTCGCGCAGGTCGGCCATGGTGCCCGCGAGAAACGTGTGGATGGCCGCCCGATCGGTGAGCCCGCGGGCGGCGAGCAGCCGGGCCACGATCGGCGAGACGCCCGCCGATCGCTCGACTTCGGCCACGGCCGCGCGATCGTGAGGCTGAATGTGCCAGCGCTTCGGCATGGACCGACTCCCTGCGGGCGAGCGGCCGAGTATAGGGCATCGGACGGCGACCCGGATGGTATAGTGCCGGGCCCGCGGCCGCCGCGGGGAATCGTGCCCGTTCCGCGGAGAACTCCCGATGTCGGTCGCCGACCTGCCCCTCCCCGCGCTCCCGCCGAAGCCGAAGCGGAGCGACGTGCCCGAAGACCGGGTGCTGTGCGACTACTGCACGGCGAAGTGCTGCCGCTACTTCGCGCTGCCGCTCGAGACGCCGACCACCCGCGAGGAGTTCGAGTACATCCGCTGGTTCCTGCTCCACGACCACGCCACCGTGTTCACCGAGGATGGCGACTGGTACGTGTGCGTGCACACCGAGTGCAAGCATCTGCAGGCGGACCACCGCTGTGGCATCTACGAGACGCGGCCGCGGATCTGTCGCGAGTACACCACGAAGGACTGCGAGTACGAGGACGACTGGGTCTACGACCAGTACTTCGAGACGGCCGAGCAGGTCGAGGAGTACATGGACGCCGTCCTCGGCCCGGGTGGCGAGACCATCGGCGACGGACGGAAGCGGAAGAATCGCCGCAAGTCGATCCGCGGGCCGCGGCCCCCCCTCCTGCCGATCGTGTCATGATCGAGCCCAGGACGCTGAAGGGCTTCCGGGATCACCTGCCGGCCCAGGCCCTGGCCCGGGAGCGCATCCTCGACGTGGCCCGGCGGGTCTACCGGTCGTACGGCTTCGCGCCGATCGACACGCCGGCGCTGGAATACCTCGAGATCCTCACCGGCAAGGGGAGCGAGGAGACCGACAAGCAGCTCTATCGGTTCACCGACCACGGCGGTCGGCAGGTGGGCATGCGGTTCGACCTCACCGTGCCCTTCGCCCGGTTCTGCGCGCAGCACATCGCGACGCTCGGGACGCCCTTCAAGCGGTATCACATGGCGACGGTGTGGCGGGGGGAAAACACCCAGCGCGGCCGCTACCGGGAATTCATGCAGTGTGATTTCGACACCATCGGCACGACGAGCCCCGTCGCCGATCTCGAGATGGTGCTCGTGGTGCACGATCTGCTGCGGGCGATCGGCATCGAGCGGTTCACGATCTGCGTCAACGACCGCCGCGTGCTGGGTGGCGTGCTCGAGGTCCTGGGCCTCACCGGACGATCGACCGAAGTGCTACGGTCGCTCGACAAACTCGGCAAGGCGACTCCCGAGGCCGTCGCGGAGGAACTGGGCGGTCACGGGCTGCCGTCCGAGGCGGTCGGAAGACTCCTGGGCATGGCGCAACTGGCCGGCCCGGCGGCCGACGTGCTCGCCAAGATCGAGCCGCTGGTGGCCGGTTCCGCGACCGGGCAGGCGGGGGTCGCCGCCCTCCGGGCGCTGATGGCCGGTGCGACCGCGGCCGGCGTGCCCGGCGAGAGGCTCGCGGTCGATCCGTCGATCGCGCGCGGCCTCGACTACTACACCGGGATCGTCCTGGAGACTTTTCTCGACGAACTGCCGACGCTCGGCAGCATCTGTTCGGGCGGCCGCTACGACAATCTCGCAGGGCTGTACACGAAGCAGGCCCTGCCCGGAGTCGGGGCGTCACTCGGCATCGATCGGCTTCTCGCGGGCCTCGAGGAGCTCGGCCGGTTGTCGGCGGTCGAGACGCCGGCCGACGTGTTCCTCGTGTTCTTCGACGAGACGCGGCTGGCCGATTACCTGCGGATCGCCGCGGCCCTGCGGGCGGCCGGGATGGCGGTCGAGTTCTTTCCCGAGGCCAAGCGGGTCGGGCAGCAGCTCAAGATCGCCGCCAAGCGGGGAGTTCCGGCCGCGCTCCTCGTCGGCAGCGACGAGTTCGTCGCCGGCACCGCCCAGTTCAAGCACCTCGCCACGCAGCAGAGCACCACCATCGACTGGCACGGCGACCTGAACGTGCTCGTGGACGCGGTGCACTCGCTGATCGTGTCACACTGAACGGCGTATGCGAAACGCCGTGCGCCGGCCCGGAGCCCGTCCTACACCGCGCGTTCGATGGAGGCCAGTTCGGCGACGACGGCCTGCGCGTCGGCCGGCCGGTCGGCCCTGTCGTGCGCGATGAGT
>RFUD01000160.1 GCA_009923125.1 Planctomycetia bacterium | reverse complement strand
CCATCCTGGGCTTCACTCACTCGGATGTGCCTGCGCTTCGCCATCCTGGCTCCGCTGGTCACATACGCCGGCTCAACGGCAGGGGTGACCCCGAGCCTCCCCCCCTCGTGCCGACTGCACGGTTGGCGAACCCAGCGAGGGGCTGCCAGTGCCCCGGCGCCGGGCTATGGGAGCAAGCGGAGCCAGGATGGCGAAGCGCAGCGGACATGCAGAGAGCGGTGGCCACGATGGCCACCGCGAACGTCCGGCGACGGGGCATCGGCGGCCCCGAGCCACGCAAGACACCGATTCATCCGTCCTGCGCGTGCCGTGCCGAACAGGATTGCGATGGCCGGCTTTTCCACGGACGGCTAGCGGGGCAGGCTCGGTGGAGGCTCGGCCGACTCCGCGCCCCGCGTGATCACGAACCCGAGTTCCTCGATCATCTTGTAGTCGGCCTCGGGCAGCTGGCCCTTCGTCGTGAGGTAGTCGCCCACGAAGATCGAGTTGGCCGCGTAGAGGCCGAGCGGCTGGAGGCTGCCGAGGTGGATCTCGCGACCGCCGGCGATGCGAATCTCGGCCGCGGGGTTCACCAGCCGCATCATCGCCAGGCCGCGGAGACAGTCGCGCGGCGTCAGGCGGCTCACGCCCTCCAGGGGCGTGCCGTCGATCGAGTTGAGGAAGTTGAGCGGGATCGACTCCACCTGCATCGACCGCAACTCGAAGGCCATGTCGATGAGATCCTCGTGGGTCTCCCCCATGCCCATGATCCCGCCGCTGCAGAGCTGCAGTCCCGCGGAGCGGCAGGCCTCGAGCGTGGCCACGCGGTCGGCATAGGTGTGGGTCGTGCAGACCTCCGAGTAGAACCGCTCGCTCGTGTTGAGGTTGTGGTTCACCTTGTCCACGCCGGCGGCCGCCAGGCGCCGGGCCTGGTCGGGAGACAGCAGTCCCAGGCAGGCGCAGACGTTGAGGCCGTACTGCCGCTTGATCTCCGGCACGATCCCGCACACGAAGTCGATCTCGCGCTCCGAGGGGCCGCGGGCGGAGATCACGATGCAGAACGTCTTCGACTGGCGTTCCGCGGCCAGCCGCGCGGCATCCAGCAGCTTGGGCGCCGAGAGCAGGTTGTACCGCGGGATCTCGGCGTCGGAGACCTTCGACTGGGAGCAGTATCCGCAGTCCTCCGGGCACAGCCCGCTCTTCGCATTCATCAGGAAGAACAGTTGGACCGTGTTCCCGAAGTGTCGGTACCTGACCCGCCACGCGGCGGCCAGCACATCCGGCAGTTCGGCGTCTGGCGACTCGAGGATCGCCCGGGCCTCCTCGCGATCGATCGTGCCGTCGGCGAGCACCCGCGTCGCCAACGCATGCCACGTGGACGGGAAGGCGAGGTCGGCAGGGAGAGATGCGGTCGGCATGCGGTCGATCTCGGCGAGGGCGGTTGGGGGGACGGGGCGAGCCGGGCGGCAGAACTGTACCAGACGCGCGAAACTTCGGCACCCGAAAAACCGATACCAGCGGTGAGGACACACCACCCCACAGGACGCGAGTCGCATGTTTCGCACGCTGCACACGGCCGGCGCGGTCACCGCGTTGGCGGGACTGATCGGATTTTTCCCGCCGCACGCGGCGTCGGCCGGCGAATCGTCCCCGCCGTACGCGATCGTCGCGCAGTCCACGTCGGCCACCGCGGCGACGGGCCGGCGACCGCTCGGCCAGCGCATCGCCGCTTCGAACCTCCCGGTCCGTTCAACGCGTCCGATCGCCATGGCGACCGTTCCCGACAAGGCGTCGGTCGCCGCGGTCGCCGGCGTCCCGGTGCCCTCCGATCCAGCGACGCCCTCCGAGCCGTCGGCATCTCCAGAGCCACTGGCGTCCGCCGAGCCACCCGCGTCCGACTCGACGCCGCTGACCGCCGAACCTGATGCCAACGTCGCCGCGATCCCGCAGGAGCCGGCCATGGTGGAGACTGAAGCATCCCCAGCCTCGGGAGCCGACGCCGCGGCCGAGCCGGCGGCGCTGGTGGAACTGGTCATGGAACCGGCCCCGGCAGAGCCCGCCCTGGCCATCCCGGATGCGGAGCCGGCGTCGCCGTCTCCGGACATCGCGGCCGCGGCCGACGCGCCGCAGTCGGTCGCGGTCGGTCGTGCCGGCCCGGTCGCACCCGTTCCACTGACCCATGCCCGTCCCGCCCTGCAGCCCGCCGTTCGCGCGAACCTGCTCGGCAGGATCAAGACGGCGTTCGGCATGAAGCCGGCCGAGGCAGGGCAGGCCGTGCGTTTCCCTCGACCTCAGCCCGCCACCATGCCACCGGCTCACCAAGCGGATGACACCGGCTCGACCCCGGTCGTGGAGCCGACGATGCCGCCGTCAGCGGCGGGCACCACTCCCGCGGCCGTCCCCGCCCTGGCGCTCGAGCAGCGGGTGGACGACCTGGCGATCCCGGCGGCCGGTGAACCGGCCAGGCTGGAATTCGACGTCCGCGAGTCGCGGAAACTCGTCGGCGAAGGGGAGCAGATCGTGATGCGGATCGCCGTGCGCAACGTCGGCGGCGACACCGCCGAACGCGTCACCGCCACGCTGTTCTTCGCCGAGGGCATCGAACCGGTGCAGGCGATCGGCCATGCCGCGGAGGTGTACCCAGGCGAGGTGCGGTTCGAGGCGGTGCCGGAGTTGTCGCCCGGCGCCTCGGTCGATCTGCTGGTCACCGCCGTGGGGACGCGGCCGGGGAGCGTGGCCTACCGTGGAGAGATCGAGTCCCGCGAACCGGCCGGGCGGGTTGCCCGCGAGGGCTCGCTGACGATCCGTCCGCGTCACATGGCGGCACCGTGATGGCGGCTCCCCGCGTTCTTCTGCTCACGGTTCCTGGCCTGCGGTCGGAAGACCTCGGTCGCATGCCGGCGTTGGCGAGGCTGGCCACGGCGGGGGCCTGCGTTCCGCTGGCCCCGTGCCTGCCGGCCGTCACCTGCCCGGTACAGGCGACGCTCACGACCGGGACGTCGCCGGCCGTTCACGGCGTGGTGGCGAACGGGCTGTTCGAGCGGTCCACGCATCATCTGGAGATGTGGATCAGCCCCGATGGCGTCCACCGCGCCCCCCGCATCTGGGACCGGCTCAAGGCCGCGCGGCCCGAACTACGGACGGCCGCCTGGTTCCTGCTGCAGTCGAAGCACGCCACGGCGGATCTCGTCTGCCTGCCCGCCCCCAAGCACAACCCGGACGGCAGCGAGACGATGTGGTGCCACACGCGGCCGGAGGGCCTGTATGCGACGCTCCGCGAGTCGCTCGGCGAGTTTCCGCTGCACGCGTTCTGGGGACCGGTCGCCGGCATCGACTCGTCCCGCTGGATCGCCGCCAGCTTTCTCGCCGCCGCGGCGGCCGCGCCACCCGACTTGGCGTGCGTCTACCTGCCACACCTCGACTACGCGGCCCAGCGGTCGGGCCCCGACAGCGGCCCGGCCCACGCGGCGTGCGCCGAACTCGACGCCGAAATCGCCACGCTCGTGGACGGCTTCGGCGCCCTCGTGCCCCGCGACGAACTCGTCGTGCTCGTGGCGGGCGAATACCGGATCCGGCCGGTCTCGCACACACTGTTCCCCAATCGGGTGCTCCGCGAAGCGGGTCATCTCACGATCGGCGTGGAGGCGGGCCGCGAACGGCTCGACATCGCCGCCAGCCGCGCCTGGGCCCTCGCGGATCACCAGGTGAGCCACATCTATGTCCGGGACAGCCGCGACCGCGGGCTGGTCGCGGAAATCAGCGGCCTGTTCCGGGGCAGGGCGGGGGTCGGGGCCGTGCTGTCAGGCGACGAACTCGTCGCCGCAGGCATGGCGACGACGCCGATCGCCGGCGCCGAAAGCCGCTGCGGCGACGTCGTCGTGATCAGCGCCCTCGACAGCTGGCAGGCCTACCCGTACTGGCTCGACGACGCTCTCGCGCCGGCGTTCGCCCGCACGATCGACATCCACCGCAAGCCGGGCTACGACCCGCTGGAGCTCCACCTCGACCGCTCGCAGCTCCCGAAGATCGTCATTCCGCTCGACGCGTCGCTGGTGAAGGGCTCGCACGGCGCGATCGACCCGGCAGACCCGCACGAGACGATCCTCGTCGCCTCGCGGCCCGGCCTGGTCTCCGGCCCGCTCGCGATGCACGAGGTGGCGGGCGTGATCCTCGACCTGTTCGGCGTCACCTGAGCCGCACCGTGCGTGCACCGATGCGTTCGGGCGGCGTCCCTCCGCTCGATCCGGCCGCTATTTCTTGGGTGCCGGCTTGTCGTCGAGATTCGCGGCGAGTTGTTCGGGCGTGACGCTCGACGCCACGCCGGCGGCCGGAACCTCGAGGCCACTCGTCCACACCAGCGCGTTGAGCATGAGTCGACGGAAGTCGTCGTTCTCCCAGTTCTTGTGGAAATGCGCGCCGGTGCAGCCGAAGCCCCGGCCGCCGGCGGGCCGCTCGTAGGCCCACGCCAGCACCTCGCGCGACCCCTTCCCGGCCCGGACGGCGGGATTGTTGCTGTGCGGTCCGTCGGGCCGCTCGCGCGTCGCATCGGGGGGCACGGCCGTGAGGATCGTCGTCAGGCCTGCGGGCGGCTCCGCGAACCGCATGTGGTAGTACCACTCGTCCTGGGTCTCGAACGGTTGCACGCCGCGGGTGACGGGATGCCCCTGGGCGAGTTCCGTCTGCGCGAGCTTCCAGTGGGGATTCACCGACCAGTGCGGCTCGAAGTAGCCGCCCAACCAGCCGAGAAATTCCGGGCCGCCCTTTTCCTTGGGCACCTCGACCGCGTAATGCAGGCAGGCGATGCCGACGCCGCGCCGGGCCAGCGCGTCGACCCGGGCGAGCCGGTTGCTCTGCAGCACGGGGTGCCCGCCGCCGCCGTCGGCGAAGAAGAAGATCGCGTCGGCGTTGTCGAACGCGGTGGGGTCCGTCGGCCACCCGCCGTCATGGACGACGGTCACGAGCGGCAGCCCGGCGGCGTCGAGGCACTGCTCGAGCAGCAGGCAGCCGGCCCGGTGCTCGTGCTGCCCCGGGGCGTGGCTCGGCCTGCCGGCGACCAGCACCAGCTTCCTGCGGCCGTCGGCGAGCTTCAGCCGCTGGAGATGGATCTCCTTGAACTCGACCTTCATCGGAGGCCCCGCGTGGAGTTGCAACGCCAGAATGCCCTCCAGCGCGCGCTTGTCCGCCTGCTCATCGATGGTCTCGGACATCAGCTGGCCGTTGATGAAGTGCTGGAGCCTGGGCCCCCGGGCGACGATCCGCAGTTCGTTCCAGTCGCCGGGCTTCACGGCCTTCTGCAGATCCTCCGCGGTGCCGATCGGCTCACCCCGGGTCTTCCCGCCGTCGGCCCCGATCGTCACCCGCTCGCCGCGCAGGGTCAGGATGCCGCGGCCACGCTCCTCGTACAGGATGCCCGAGTACTTCGGCCCCGCCTCGAAGTCACCCTGGTAGCCGCCCACGACGAATGGCCCGACATCCTTCATCTCCCGGCTGCGGTACTGGACACCGCTGTTCCCGCCCGTGAGACGGTACGAAAGCCTCAGTTCAAAGTCGTCGAGTGTTCCCTGTCGCCAGATGAGGAACGTGTTGAGCTTCGTCGGCTTCTCGGGCGTCGTCTCACCGACGATCACCCCGTCTTCGACCCGCCAGAACGTCGGGTCGCCCTCCCAGCCGTCGAGCGTCTTGCCGTCGAAGATCGGCACGAACGCGGAGTCGTCGGCCCGCACCGTGCCGATGCACAGCACGGCGGCGAGGATGCGGAAGACCGCGGTCAACGATCGCGGAAGCAGCGCGGAAAACGGTCGCACGGTGGAACCCTCCGAGTGGCGGCATGCCCGCCCCCAGAGCCCGATGCCCGACGACGGCGGGCTTCAGTATGCCAGATTCGCCCCGGCGACAGGAGCGGGCCGGGGCAGCCGGTTGGAGTCGAGGACCTCCCGGTCGAGCCCCATCATCTCGAGGAACGCGTCCACCCCGACGACGCGGATGCCCAGCCTGCGCGCCTCCTTGATCTGCTTGTCGCGCCGAGCCTCGTCGGCCGCCCGCCAACCGGCCGCCCGCTCCAGCGTGCCGCCCGGCGACCGTGGCAGGCCGGCGTCGATCAGCATGGTCGTC
>RFUD01000159.1 GCA_009923125.1 Planctomycetia bacterium | reverse complement strand
GATGCACCACATGTCGATCGTGCGCTCCATGAGCACCCGCGAGGCCGACCACATGCGGGGCCGGTACTACATGCACACCGGCTACGTCCCCAACCCGAACGTCGAGCACCCCAGCTATGGTGCCGTGATCGCCCACGAACTCGCCGAGCAGGTGCCCGAGCTCGAGATTCCGCCGTTCGTGTCGGTCGGCAGCGGGAGCGTCGGCCCGGGATTCCTGGGCATGTCGTGGGCCCCGTTCGTCGTCGATTCCAACGGCAACGTGCGGAATCTCGACGTGGGCATCGACCCGGCGCGGATGTCGCAGCGGCTCGAGATGCTCGCCACGATCGAGAAGAAGTTCATCGGCGAGAAGCGGGGCGGTGTGGCCGAGGACCATTCCAAGGTGCTCGAGAAGACCGTCCGCCTGATGACGAGCAAGCAGATGGCGGCCTTCAAGGTCATGCAGGAGCCGAAGGAGGTGCTCGAGAAGTACGGCATCGGCGAGCGGGGGGCCAGCGGCTTCGCCCGCGGCTGCCTGATGGCGCGGCGCCTGGTCGAGGCGGGCGTGCCGTTCGTGGAGGTCGATCTCGGCGGCTGGGACAACCACGACAACATCTTCCCCACCCTGGCCGACCGCAAGCTCCCTGAGCTCGACCGGGCCATGAGTGGCCTGGTGTCGGACCTGGCCGACCGCGGCCTGCTCGATGACACGGCGATCATCTGGATGGGGGAATTCAGCCGGACCCCCAACATCAACGGCGGCGGCGGCCGCGACCACTGGGCCCGGAGCTGGAGCGTCGTGGTGGGCGGCGCCGGCTTCAAGCGGGGCGTGGTGGTCGGCGAGACCAGCTCCGACGGCAAGGAAGTGGTCGGCGAGCCCTACACCTCTCAGGACGTGATGGCGAGCGTGCTCAAGTCGCTCGGCATCTCGCTGGAGACCACGTTCACCGCCAAGAACGGGCGGCCGATGAAGATCGCGAACTCGGGGAAGGTGATCAAGGAACTGTTCGCCTGACGGGGCCGCCACGCTACACTTCCTGAACCGTGTCCCGACGTCGCCCATGCGGGTGCGAGTCGGGCCGCGTCCGAGGAAGCGCGATGGCAGTCGATCTCGACGTCGAACAATGGAGCACCGCCGACGCGGCCGACCTCTACGAGGTGGCCCGCTGGGGCAACGGCTATTTTTCGGTCGGCCCGAACGGGAACCTGCTCGTTCATCCCGACAAGAATCCGACGAAGAGCATCGACCTCAAGGCCCTCGTCGACCGGCTCCAGGTGCGCGGGATCGACCTGCCGATCCTGCTGCGCTTCGGCGAGATCCTGCAGCATCGCCTCGGCGAGATCCACGGCGCGTTCGCCACGGCGATGAAGGACACGGGCTACCGGGGCGACTACTGCTGCGTCTATCCCGTGAAGGTCAATCAGCAGCGGCAGGTGGTCGAGGAGGTGCTCCAATTCGGCCGCCCGTATCGGTTCGGGCTGGAGGCGGGCAGCAAGCCCGAGTTGCTGGCGGTCATCGCCCTGGCCGACAACGAGACGCCGATCATCTGCAACGGCTTCAAGGACGCCGAGTTCATCGAGACGGCGATGCTGGCCCAGAAGATCGGGCGGCATGTGATCCCGGTGGTCGAGCGGTTCTCCGAACTTCACCTCATCCTGGAATACGCCGAGAAACTCGGCGTCCGCCCACGGATCGGGATGCGGGTCAAGCTCGCCACCCGCGGCAGCGGCCGGTGGCAGGCGTCGGGCGGCTTTCGCAGCAAGTTCGGGCTCACCTCGGGCGAATTGATCAGGGGGCTCGAGACGTTGGCGGCCCGCGGCATGGAGGACTGCCTGCAGTTGCTCCATTTCCACCAGGGCAGCCAGATCACCAACATCCGGCACATCAAGGCCGCGCTCAACGAAGCGTCGCGGATGTACACGGAACTCGTGAAGCGCGGGGCGGGCCTGCGATATCTCGACGTGGGCGGCGGTCTGGGCGTGGATTACGACGGCTCCCAGACCAACTTCGAGTCGAGCGTCAACTACAGCCTCCAGGAATACGCCAACGACGTCGTCTACCACGTGCAGAACGCCTGCGACGAGGCGGGCGTTCCGCACCCGACGATCGTTTCGGAGAGCGGCCGGGCCGTGGTGGCCTACCACAGCATGCTGATTTTCGGCGTGCTCGGCGTGTCGGAGCAGGGGGGCAACGGAGAGCTCAAGGAGCCGGTGGCCGACGCGGAGCAGCCGCTCCACGACCTGTTCGAGGCCTACCAGAACATCAACGTGCGGAACCTGCTGGAGAGCTACCACGACGCGCAGCAGTCGCTGGACACGGCGATGAGCCTGTTTGCCAGCGGGTATCTGCCGCTCGACCAGCGGGCCGCGGTGGAGAACCTCTACTGGTCGATCTGCCGCAAAATCTGCAAGCTGTCGAAGCAGATGGAGTACGTCCCCGAGGAACTGGAGGGGCTCGAGGCGGCGCTCTCGGACACCTACTTCTGCAACTTCTCGCTCTTCCAGTCGATCCCGGACAGCTGGGCGATCAAGCAGCTGTTTCCCGTGATGCCGATCCATCGGCTGAACGAGCGTCCCGGCCGGGCCGCCGTGCTCGGTGACGTGACCTGCGATTCCGACGGCAAGATCGACCAGTTCATCGATCGCCGCGACGTGAAGCGCACCCTGCCGCTCCACGCCTGGCAGCAGGAACCCTACTACCTCGGCGCGTTCCTCATCGGTGCCTACCAGGAGATTCTCGGTGATCTCCACAACCTGTTCGGCGACACCAACGCCGTGCACGTGAGCACCGACGCGAGGGGCGATGTCGTCCTCGACGCGGTGATCAAGGGGGACACGGTGCGCGAGGTGCTCGACTACGTGGAGTTCGACTCCAATCAGCTCGTGCAACGGCTCCGGGAGTCGATCGAGCAGGCGGTCCGCGAGGGGCGGATCTGCGACCAGCAGGCGGGGCAGTTTTTGCGGTTCTACGAGGAGGGCCTCGGCGGCTACACGTACCTGGAGGAACCTTCGCAACGGTGACTGCGTCGCGCGCCGGCTCGGGGTTGCCCCGTACCGTCTCGCCGGACGTTCGCTACGGGCCTCCAGCCCTTCGCTCACTCGGATGTGCCTGCGCTGCGCCATCCATGGCTTCGCTGGTCACATACGCCGTCTCGACGGTAGGGGCAACCCCGAGCCTCCCTCGTTCGTAGGCACCATGAGTTGACCCCATGCACCTGATTCGAATCGGCGGCACGGCGCTCAATCAGACGCCCCTCGACTGGGACGGCAACCGCGATCGGATCGTGGCCGCGATCGCGGCGGCCCGGGCGGGGGGCGTCTCGATCCTCTGCCTGCCGGAACTGTGCATCACGGGCTACGGCTGTGAGGATGCGTTTCAGTCGCCCGGTGTGCAGCGGCTGGCCTGGGAGGTGCTCGGGGAGATCGAGCCTCACACCGCCGGCATCGCCGTTGCCGTCGGCCTGCCGGTGCGGTTCGAGAGCGGTGTGTACGACGCGGTCGCCCTGCTCGTCGATGGACGCCTCGCCGGCATCGTCTGCAAGCAGCATCTGGCGGGCGAAGGGATCCACTACGAGCCGCGGTGGTTCCGGCCGTGGCCGGCGGGCCGACAGGCCGAACTCGGCGTGGGAGGGCGGGTCGTGCCGATCGGCGACCTGCGGTTCGATTGCGGCGGCGTCCGCATCGGCTTCGAGATCTGCGAGGACGCATGGGTGGCGGGGCGGCCCGCCGCGGCGCTCGCCGCCCGGGGCGTGGACGTGATTCTCAACCCGTCGGCGAGCCACTTCGCGTTCGGCAAGGACGAGATCCGGCGCCGCTTCGTGCTCGAGGGCGCACGGTCCTGCGGGGCGGCCTACGTCTACGCGAACCTGCTCGGGAACGAGGCCGGGCGTGCGATCTACGACGGCGGCGTGTTCGTGGCGGCGCCCGCGGGCATGGTGGCCACCGGCCGGCGATTCGCCTTCGGCGACACCGCCGCCGCGTCGGCCGTGATCGATCTCGACGCCCTGCGGCTCGCCCAGTCGCGGCTCGTCCACGATCCCGTCGGCACGCGGGGCGACGGCCGCGTGGTCGTCGCGTACGCTCCCGCGGCGGTCGCGCCCGCCTCCTCCCCGGCCCCCGAGGACGGCCGTGACGCGTGGGAGCGGGGCGGGCACGTGAAGGAGGAGGAGTTCACGCGGGCCGTGGCGCTCGGCCTCTTCGACTACCTGCGGAAAAGCCGGTCACGCGGCTTCGTGGTGTCGGCCAGCGGCGGCGCCGATTCCTCGGCCGTCGCCTGTCTGGCGGCCCTGGCCGTGCGTCTCGCCGGTCGCGAACTGCCCGCGGCCGACGTCGTGCGCAGGCTCGGATTCACATCGCAGGACGCGCCTGCCGACCTCGCGGCGCTCGTCCGTGCCGTGCTCACGTGTGTCTACCAGGGGACCGCCAACTCCGGTCCCGTCACCCGGGCGGCGGCCCGCGGACTGGCCGAGGCCCTCGGCGCCGAGTTCCATGAGTTCGACGTCGAGGCGCTCGTGCGCGACTACACGGAGATGGCGTCGCGGGCCGTGGGGCGGCCGCTCACCTGGGAACGCGACGACGTCGCCCTGCAGAACATCCAGGCGCGGGTCCGGGCGCCGGGCGTGTGGATGCTGGCGAACATCCGCGGCGCGTTGCTCGTCTCCACGAGCAACCGCTCGGAGGCGGCCGTGGGCTACGCCACGATGGACGGCGACACCTCCGGGGGCTTGGCGCCGATCGCGGGCATCGACAAAGCCTATCTGCGCCGCTGGCTCGTGTGGCTCGAGCGGCAGGGGCCCGAGGGCCTGGGGCCGGTCCCCGCGCTGGCCGCCGTGAACGCCCAGGCACCGACGGCCGAACTGCGGCCCGGCGCCGCCGGGCAGACCGACGAGGGCGACCTCATGCCCTACGACGTCCTCGACCGCATCGAGCGGCTCGCGATCCGCGACAAGGAACTGCCCCTCGCGGCGTGGCGGCGGCTGGTCGCCGACTTTCCGCGACACGACCCGCGGCAGCTCGCCGCGTGGACGGAACGGTTCTTCGTGCTCTGGAGCCGCAACCAGTGGAAGCGGGAGCGGTACGCGCCGTCGTTTCACCTCGACGACGAGAACCTCGACCCGAAGACGTGGTGTCGGTTTCCGATCCTCTCCGGGGGCTTCAGTCGCGAACTCGCCGCCCTGCGGGCGGCGGCGGCGGAGTAACGCGTTTCGTACCCGAGTCGCCCGACTTGCGCGTGGGACGAACAGGACGTCGCTCACGCGCGCACGACCGCCTCGAGCGGCTCGCCGCGGTCGAAGTGCACGAGGTTGCGGACCGTCTGGGACGCGATCGCCTCGAGGGCGTTGCGGGTGAAGAACGCCTGATGGGCCGTGACGACCACGTTGGGGAACGTCAGCAGCCGCATGAACACGTCGTCGCCGATGATCGTGCCGCTCTTGTCCTCGAAAAACAGATCAGCCTCCTCCTCGTAGACGTCGAGTCCGAGGTGCCCGATGCGGCCGCTTTTGAGGCCCGCGATCACCGCGCGGGTGTCCACGAGCGCGCCGCGGCTGGTGTTGACGAGCATCACGCCCGGCTTCATCAGGGCGATGCTCGAGGCGTCGATGAGATGCCGGGTGGCGGCGGTGAGCGGACAGTGGAGCGAGATGATGTCGGACTCGCGGAACAGGTCCGGGAGCGATACGAACGAGACGCCCCGCTCGGCGAGGCCGGGGCCGGGCGTCGGGTCGTGGGCCAGCACGCGGCAGCCGAACCCCAGCATGATCTCGGCGAACCGGCGGCCGATGCGGCCGGTGCCGACCACGCCGACGGTGCGGCCATGCAGGTCGAAGCCGAGCAGCCCGTCGAGCGAGAAGTTGCCCTCGCGGACCCGGTTGTAGGCCTTGTACAGCTTGCGGTCGAGCATCAGCGCGAGTCCCACGGCATGCTCCGCCACGGCGTGAGGCGAATACTCGGGCACGCGGACGACGGGCACCGCGAGCCGTTCGGCGGCCCGCAGGTCGACCTGGTTGAAGCCGGCACAGCGCAGCGTGACCAGACGGACACCCAGGGCGTGGAGCCGCTCCATCACCGCCGCGCTCAGATCGTCGTTCACGAAGCAGTTGACCGCGCTTGCGCCCTCCGCCAGCGGGGCGGTGGTGGCG
>RFUD01000158.1 GCA_009923125.1 Planctomycetia bacterium | reverse complement strand
TTTCCCGCCGATACACCCTGGCAGCGGGCGTTCGAGGAGTCGTTTCCCTTCGACGAGACGCCCGACCAGCTCACCGCCATCGAGGCGATCCGCGAGGACCTGATGCGGCCGCGGCCGATGGACCGGCTGCTGTGCGGCGACGTCGGCTTCGGCAAGACCGAGATGGCGATGCGGGCGGCGTTCAAGGCCGTCGAGGCCGGCTACCAGGTGGCCGTGCTCGTGCCCACCACCGTGCTCGCCGAGCAGCACCGGCGAAGCTTCGCCGCCCGATTCTCCGAGTTTCCGTTCACGATCCGGGCGCTGTCGCGGTTTTCTTCGGCGGCGGAGGAGCGGGAGGTGCTCGAGGGGCTGGCGCGAAAGAGCGTGGATATCGTGATCGGCACCCACCGGCTCGCCCAGTCCGACATCCACTTCGCGAACCTCGGCCTGCTCGTGGTGGACGAGGAGCAGCGGTTCGGCGTGGACGTCAAGGAAAAGCTCAAGGCCCTCCGCGCGAGCGTGGACGTGCTCACGATGACCGCCACACCGATCCCGCGCACGCTCCACATGTCGATGCTCGGGATCCGCGACATCTCCAACCTCACGACGCCCCCGGCCAACAGGATCGCGGTGGAGACCCGGGTGGCCCGCTGGAATCCGACGCTCATCAAGACCGCGATCGACCGCGAGCTCGCCCGCGGCGGGCAGGTGTTCTTCGTCCACAACCGGATCCACGACATCCACCAGGTCGCCCAGCGGCTCGCCCAGATCGTGCCCGAGGCGACGATCGGCATCGGCCACGGCCGGCTCTCGGAGAGCGAGCTGGAGGAGGTGATGCTCGATTTCGTCGCCGGCCGGACCGACATCCTGCTCGCCACCACGATCATCGAGAGCGGCCTCGACATCCCCAACGCGAACACGATCTTCGTGGACGAGGCCGACACCTACGGGCTCGCCGACCTGCACCAGCTGCGGGGCCGCGTGGGCCGCTCCCACCACCGGGCGTATTGCTACATGCTCGTGGACGAGACGGCCCACCTCACCAGCACCGCCGCGCGGCGGCTGCGGGCGATCCAGGAGTTCTCCAGCATGGGCGCGGGCTTCTCGCTCGCCATGCGCGACCTGGAGATCCGCGGCGCCGGCAATCTCCTCGGCACGCAGCAGAGCGGTCACATCGCGACGGTGGGCTACGAACTGTACTGTCGGCTGCTCGAGCAGGCGGTGCGCGGGCTGAAGGCGCTGCCGCCGGCCGAGCCGCCGCAGGTGGTGATCGACCTGCCGGGCGAAGCCTGGCTGCCACGGGACTACATCGCGGACTTCCGCACGAAGATCGACGTCTACCGCCGCCTCTCGCGGGCCACCGAGGAGGGGCAGATCGACGACCTGGCCGCCGAACTCGCCGACCGGTTCGGCCCGCCGCCCGCCGAGGCCCGTCGCCTGCTCGATCACGCCCGGCTGCGGGTCGTCGCCGCCGGCTTCGGCATCGACTCGATCGCCAGGCATCCGGGCATGGTCATGATCGGCCACCACGATCGCCCCGCCGTGGAACGGCTCCGCTCGGCCGCCGTCGCCCGCGGGCGGACCGTGCGGCTCGTGGACCAGAAAACGGTGGTTCTGCCGCTGTCGAACGACACGCTCGCCGACCCCGACCGGCTGGTGGCCGCCGTGCGATCGTTCCTGCTTCCCGCGGCCCGCGGCCGCGTTTCCGGGCCTGCGGCCGGTCTTGCGACCCGCGTTCGGGCGGACCTATAGTCCCCGCCCCCCGAGAGCCGCCGCGCATGAACCGTCCGGGCGCCCGCCCCCGTGCATCGACACCGCTGTTCATCGCGGGACTGGCCGGCCTCTGCCTGGCGGCGACGCCGCTGGTGGCGCGGGCGCAACGGATCGCCAACCAGTTCGACGAGGCGGCCGCCAATGCCACGCAGGCTCCCGCCGCCGTGGGCCAGCCCGGCCCCAACGGCACCGCCGCCCCGCAGCTCGTGCCCACGATTCCCAAGGCCGTGTCACGTCCCGAGGGCTGGCCCGGGAAGAAGGCGGGCAAGGCCGCCGACAACCACGTGCTGTCGAGCATCCGTTCCGACCCCGACGCCCCGATCGTGCCGATCGACTTCGGCCCGGACCTGCCGGGCACCAAGCCGGACGGCGTCGTGCAGGCGCAGTATCAGGAGCCGGTGTCCTCCGGGGGCGTCGCGGCCTCCGATTCCGACCGGCTGCTGGCCGAGGCGCAGTCGCTCGAAACGGCGATGGTCGTCGCGCGGGTCGGCCCCGAGGTCGTGCTCGAGGGCGACCTCCTCACGCCGAGCGCCCTCAACTGGCTGGCGAAGGTGTCGCCGGGGCTCAAGCCGGAGCAGGTCCGGGAACTCAAGCTGCAGATCTGCCGCCAGGTGCTGCCGCAGCACGTGGAGTCGCTGATCGTCTACGTCGATGCCTGTCGCACGATTCCCGAGGATCGACTGCCCGAGATCGAGAAGAAGGTGAACCAGGCGTTCGACGAGCAGCAGTTGCCGCGGATGCTCAAGGACGCGGGGGTGGCGAACTCGCTGGAGTACGAGCAGCTCCTGCGGTCGCGGGGCCAGTCGCTCGACCGCGTGCGGAAGATGTTCTTCGAGCGGGCCCTCGCCCAGCAATGGATCCAGCAGAAGGTGGCCGGCGACGAGGAGATCCCCCACGCCGACATGATCGCCTGGTACGAGAATCATCTCGCCGAATACGAGTTTCCGGCCAAGGCGAAGTTCGAGCAGCTCACCGTGCGGGTCGGGCCGACGCAGCCGCGGGAGGCGGCCTGGAACAAACTCGCCGCCATGGGCAACGACGTGCTGGAGGGGAAGCCGTTCGCCGACATCGCCAAGGCCCGCTCGGAGGGGGCGACCGCGTCCACCGGCGGCGGCTATGACTGGACGACGAAGGGCAGCCTCGCCTCGAAGGTGCTCGACGAGGCCGTGTTCACGCTGCCGGTGGGCCAGCTGAGCGCGATCCTCGACGACGGGCAGGCCCTGCACATCGTGCGCGTGACGGAGCGGACCGAGGCGGGCCGCAGGCCGTTCCTCGAGGCCCAGGTCGAGATCCGGCAGATGCTGCAGGAGGAACGCCGGAAGCGGGACATCGACGACTACCTGGCGAAGCTCAAGGATCGCACGCCGGTGTGGACGATCTTCGACGACCAGGCGCCGACGGCCACCGCCCAGGTGCCGGGTGGCGGCCGCATGCGGTAGCGGCCGCGGGCGGGCCGATCGACGGCCACAGTCGACCGCTTCGCAGTCGCAGCGCCGGGAAAAGCGTGCCCGGCTTCGCATTTTGCCGCGTCGGGTGGCATGGGTTAAGTTTTCCTGCCGAGCGCCACGGGATCGGCGAGCCGGTCCAGCATCTTTCCAGGGAGGATCTGTTGATGAAGGCCCATCGTCTCAGGCGGGTTGCCGATCGATTCGGAGCGTCGTTCGAGGGGCTGGAAGACCGCCGGATGCTGGCGGCGTTCGCCGACGGTGAGATCCTGATCCAGTTTTCGCAGTTGTCGACGACCGCGACCCAGGATGCCGCCCGGGCGGCGCTTGGGGGATCGACGCTGGAGCGAATCCGCTCGCGCACGATGGAGGACAACGGGTTCGGCGTGCTCGAGCGCGTGAAACTCGGGGCCGGCCGGACGATCGACCAGGCGATCGCGGCACTGGCGAAGCGTCCCGACGTGATGTTCGCCGAGCCGAACTGGAAGGTGTCGAAGGGGGCGGTGAGCGACGATCCGTATTACACAGCCGGTGGCAGCCAGCTCTGGGGCATGTACGGCGACGACCTGCCGGCGGCATCGGGTCCGACCGGCACGACCAACCAGTTCGGCAGCCAGGCGGAGAAGGCGTGGGACGCCGGTTTCACGGGCTCGAAGTCGGTGGTCGTGGGTATCGTCGACGAGGGCGTCGACGTGTCGCACCCGGACCTTCAGGGCAACATCTGGGTCAACCCCTACGACCCCGTCGACGGCGTCGACAATGACGGCAACGGGTATGTCGACGACGTCAACGGGTGGGACTTCGTCAACAATGACAGGACCGTCTTCGACGGCACCGACAGCCACGGCACGCACGTGGCCGGCACGATCGGCGGCGTGGGCGGAAACGGCACGGGTGTCGCCGGCGTCAACTGGGCAGTGACGATGATCTCGACGAAGTTTCTCGGGCCCACAGGCGGCTTCACGAGCGATGCCGTGCGCGCCTTGGACTACCTGACCGACCTCAAGACGCGGCACGGCATCAACATCGTCGCCTCGAACAATTCCTGGGGCGGGGGGGGCTATTCCGCGGCCCTCCACAGCGCGATCATCCGTGGGGCGAAGGCCGGCATCCTGTTCGTCGGCGCCGCGGGCAACGGCGGCAGCGACGGCCTCGGTGACAACAACGACGTGCTGGCCAACTATCCCTCGAATTACACGACCCTGACGGGCACGACCACGACCACGGCCGCCAACTATGAGGCGGTGATCGCGGTCGCCGCACTGCAGTCGGACGGTGCTCTCGCCCCGTACTCGAACTACGGCGCGGCCACCGTCGACCTGGCGGCACCCGGTTCGGGTGTCATGTCGACGCTGCCGGGCGGCACGTACGGCGTGTTCAGCGGCACATCGATGGCCACGCCGCATGTGACCGGCACCGTGGCGCTGTATGCGTCGGCCTACCCCAGCGCCTCGGCCGCCGACATTCGCCAGGTGATCCTGTCCTCGGCGACCCCCACGGCGTCGCTGGCTGGCCGGGCCGCGACGGGCGGGCGACTCAACGTGGCGGCCGCCCTCAACACCGCGCCACCCGTCGGGGTTTCGATCAGCGGCGGAAGCGTGACGGAAGGAAACTCCGGCACCACCCCGCTCTCGTTCACGGTGACTCTCGCGCAGGCGGCCGCATCGACGGTGACGGTGAATTACGCGACGGCGAACGGCACCGCCGCGGCGGGTTCGGACTTCACGGCCGCGAGCGGCACGCTCACGTTTGCCCCCGGCGAGACGTCGAAGACGGTGACGGTGGCGGTGGTCGGTGACACGGCGTTCGAGTCGAACGAGACGTTCTCGCTCACGCTGTCGGCCGCTTCGGCGAATGCCAGGATCACCGTCGGCTCGGCCACCGGAACGATCCTGAACGACGATCAGCAGGTGGTGCGCACGCTGTCGATCGCGTCGGTGGCGGCGTTGGAGAGCCAGGCCACGTTTTCGTTCGTGGTCACGCTTTCGGCCGCGAGCACGTCGCGGGTGACCGTCAGGTATGGGACGGCCAACGGCACCGCCGTCGCCGGCCGCACCGGCGACTACACGGCCACCAGCGGCACGCTCACGTTCAATGCGGGTGAGACCTCGAAGACGATCGCGGTCTCGGTGCGGAACGACACGCTCGTGGAGGCCAACGAGACGTTCTCCGTGCAACTTTCCGGCGCGTCCGGGGCGACGATCGCCACCGGGACCGGCATCGGGACGATCATCAATGACGATGGGGTGGCGGCGTTGCTGCCGGCGGCATTCGCGGCACTCGCGAACGGGGATTTCGGCACGGTCGCGTCGTCGAAGTCGGCGCGACGCTGACAGGCATCGGTCCCGTGCGGCCGCGGGGGAGGGCGATTGCCGGGTCGGGGAACGAGGGCTAGACTGCCGAACGCAGGCGGGCGAGTCCCCACTTTCCATGCCACGCGGCCGGCGTGGCAGCCCCGCCCTGGAGCGTTGCCGCCATGAGTTTGACCACGTCGCAGCCTGCCGCCAGCCCCGCAACTCCCCCCTGGCCGGGCACCCGGGCGGATGGCGTCGCGAAACTGGAGATCGGCGGCAAGACGATCGAACTGCCGGTGATCGTGGGGTCGGAGGGGGAACACGGCCTCGACATCGCGAAACTCCGCGCCCAGTCCGGGGCGATCACGCTGGATGAGGGCTTCGTCAACACGGGCTCCACGACCAGCGCCATCACCTACCTCGACGGCGAGAACGGCATCCTGCGGTACCGGGGCTACCCGATCGAGGTGCTCGCCGAGAAGTGCGACTTCGTGGAGGTGGCCCACCTGCTGATCTACGGCAAGCTGCCGAACGTCGCCGAACTCGACGCCTTTCGCACGTCGCTCTCCCACCACACGATGATCCACGAGGACATGCGGAACTTCTACACGGGGTTCCCGCGCGACGCCC
>RFUD01000157.1 GCA_009923125.1 Planctomycetia bacterium | reverse complement strand
GGTGGTCGTGCCCGCGAGCGCCGGCGTCGCGGAGATCGTGGCCGCGTTCGCCACGCTTCGTGCCCTGCTCGCCGATCTCGCCTGCGTGACGATTCCCGCCCTGCCGCCATTTCAGGGCGGCGTGGCCGGACTCGTGGCCTACGAGTGCGGCCTCGTGCCGCTCGGCCTCGCTTCGCCGATGCCCCACGCCGCGGGCGTTCCGCTCCTCGCCCTGCATGTGTACGACGTCGTCGTCGCCTTCGACCACGACGCCGGCCGCGGCTGGATCATCTCCCAGGGCGTGCCGGCGAAGGGTCCGGCAGCGCGGCGCGAGCGGGCCACAGCCCGGCTCGATGCCCTGCTCGCGCGGCTCGCCGCGCCCGTCCCCAGCCGGCCGCAGCCGGCGCCGCCGGCCCCGCTGCCGCCGGGCGCCGATCATCCGCTGCCCACCCACCCGCACGTCTTCGCCACACACTCGCCCGACGACTACCACCGGATGGTGCGACGGGGCATCGAGTACATCCGGGCCGGCGACGTGTTCCAGGTGAACCTCGCCCAGCGATTCGCCGTGGCGGCGGCGCTCGATCCTGTCGAGCTCTACGACCGCGCCCGCACGCTCAATGCCGCCCCGTTCGCCGGCTTTTTCGACGCCGGCACCTGTCGGATCGCGAGCATGTCGCCGGAGCGGTTTCTGCAGGTCACCCGCGGCACGGTGCGGATGCATCCCATCAAGGGCACGCGCCGCATGATCGCCAGCCCCGAGGCCGACCTGTACGCCGGCGACGACCTGGAAGACAGCACGAAGGACCGCGCCGAGAACGTGATGATCGTCGATCTGGTGCGCAACGACCTGTCGCGCGTGTGCGTGCCGGAGAGCGTCCGGGTGGAGGCCCTCTGCCGGCTCGAACGCTATCGCTACGTGCAGCACCTTGTGTCCATCGTGGCCGGCCGCCTGCGGCGCGGGCTGACGGCCCTCGACGCGCTCGAAGCGGCCCTTCCCGGCGGCAGCGTGACCGGTGCGCCCAAGCGCCGCGCCTGCGAGATCATCGCCGAACTCGAGGGCTTCCCCCGCGGCGGCTACTGCGGCTCGCTCGGCTACATCGGCTTCGACGGCACGGCCGACTTCAATCTGCTGATCCGCACGTTCGTGGCGACCGATGGTCTCGTCACGTTCGCCGCCGGCGGCGGGATCACGGCCGCGAGCGATCCGCCGGCCGAGCACGCCGAGTCACTCCACAAAGCGGAAGGCATGCTCCGCGTCCTCAAAGGGGACGCAGCTCTTTTGCCGGACAAATGAGCTGCGTCCCCTTTTCCAACCATGATTCTCGTCCTCGACAACCGCGACAGTTTCGTCTTCAACCTCGCCCGCTACATCGAACTCCTCGGTGTGGAGACGGCGGTCCAGCCGAGCCATGCGATCGACGTCGCAGGCATCGCCCGGATGGGTCCGCAGGGCATCGTCATTTCTCCCGGACCCTGCACGCCGGCCGAGGCTGGCTGCTCGATCGCGGCGGTGCAGGCCCTGCGGGGCCGCGTGCCGATCCTCGGCGTCTGCCTTGGGCACCAGGCGATCGCCGCGGCCCTCGGCGCACGCATCGTGCGGGCCCGCGAACCCGTGCACGGCCGCACGAGCCCGGTACACCACGACGCCGTCAATCTCTTCGCCGGCATCGAGAGCCCGATGGCCGCCGCCCGCTACCACTCGCTCGTCGTCGATCCGGCCACGCTCCCGGCGGGCCTCACCGTCACCGCCCGCGACGACAGCGGCACGGTGATGGCGATCGAGCATGCCTCCGACAAGCTCTATGGCGTGCAGTTTCACCCTGAATCGATCCTCACCCCCGACGGCTTCCGCCTGATCGCCAACTTCCTCGACCTCGCCGGCATCCCCCACCGCGCTGAAATCCCCACACTCGCATCACAACTGCTGCCCGGGCGCATCGAAAGCGACGACGCCACCGATCGCATCGTCACATTTTGAGGAGGCTTCGGGCTCCCCGTGTCCGGCGACGAGATATGGGGAGGCCGAAGCCGGATTGGGCGAGTGTGCACACGACCGGCGATGTAGCTGTCCTACGCGCGGCGGAAGCCGCCGTTGACGTTGACGACCTGGCCCGTGATGAAGGCGGCGTCGGGCCCTGCGAGCCAGCGGATCGCGGCGGCGATGTCCTCCGGCGTGCCCCAGCGGCCGAGCATGCTCTCGCGGACGGCCCGCTTCTGCCAGGCGTCGCTGGCGTGCTCGCCCCAGGCGGTCCTGATCCAGCCGGGAGCCACGCAGTTCACCCGCACCTGCGGCGCGAGCGAACGCGCGAGGCTCTTCGAAAACGCCATCACGGCGCCCTTCGTGGCCGCGAACAGTTCGCCGCTGTCCCCCTCCATGCCCACGTCGGCCTGATCCCAGCCGATCGTCACGATCGTGCCACCGTCGCGTTCGGCCATCCAGCGCCCGAGCGACCGTGCCAGCTGCATCGTGGCCACCACGTCCACGGCGAGCAGTTGCCCGAGCTTACGCTCGAACGGCCACTTCGCCGGCGCACCGGTGAGCACGTCGGCTCCAGCCACGAGCGCCACGATGCACACGTCTGGCAGCCGCGCTTCCACGTCGCGCACAAGCCCGGCCACGGCCTCTTCGTCCGCCAGATCGGCAAGAAACGTCCCGGCATGCCGGTCGCCGAGCAGCGCGGCAACCTCCGCTGCGTGGGCCGCCGACCGCCCGTGCACCGCCACCCGCGCGCCGGCGGCGGCGAGTTCGAGGGCCACCGCCCGGCCGATGCCGCTCGTCGAGCCCGTGACGAGCGCCGTGCGTCCCACGAGCTCGGTCATCGCGATCGACTCTCGGCTGGAGCCCGGATCACCGCGACGTCGACATTCTTGATCGGCAGCTCGTAGCAGGCCGCCTCCTCCGCGTTCCGCACGAGCAGCCGCCGGCCGGACAGGCAGAGGTTGTTCCAGGTCTGGCCGCGAACTGCCTCGAGCCGGCCGTGCACGAGGTGCTTCGTCGGTGCCGCATCGACGAGCACCACTTCGCCCGACTCGGCCTGCACGAGCAAGAGCGCATCGACGCGCAGCACCTGCCCCTGCCCGTACCGCCCCCCCTTCCACATCCGCTTGCCATCGGCGAGTCGCACGCACTCGAGGATCCCGTCGGAGAGGCCATAGGCATGCCCGTCGTGGATCGCCACGTTCGTGAACTTCGTCTTCAGGTTTCCCGCCTCATGCCAGGCCTCGCGGAGCGTCCACGGGGTCGCGGTGGCCGAATCGCCGAGCTCGAAGACCGCCGCACCGATGCCGTAGCCCTTCGAGATGAAGACCCGCCGGTCGTCGAGCACGACCGCCTGCGAGCAGCTGGCGTCGGAGTTGGAGTGGCCCGGCCAGTCGAACCGCCAGACGACGTCGCGGGCGGCCGGGTCATAGCCCACGACGCGGGCCTCGTTGACGGCGACGAGCACCTCGCGGCCGCCGAGCGTGGCCAGCTGCGGCGTCACGTAACTGATCTGCTCATCACCGGCGGTCCAGCGTCGCTCGCCCGTCGCCCGGTCGTAGGCGACGAGTGACACGAACTCCGGCTTCGCACTCCGCGGCCCGCCACCCGGCACGATCACCAGGTCGGTGGTGACGAGGGGCGATCCGGCCCGTCCCCAGGCGACGGCCGCGGCGTGCGCGGCGGCATCGATTCCGAGGTCGGCGACCACGTCCTTCTTCCACAGCACGCGGCCCGTCGCCCCGTCGATCGCGTGCAGCCAGCCCGTCGCCCCCGCGGCGTACACGACGCCGTCGCGGACCGTAGGCGTGGACCGCGGTCCCACGCCGCCGAGCACCGTCTCATGCCGCGCCGGCACGCTCACCGCCCATTCGGGCCCGCCTGTCGGCAGCGAATAGCACGACACGACCTCGTCGTCGCCACGCTGCTCGAGCGTGACGGCATGATCGCCGCAGGTCACGAACCCGCTCCAGCCGGCACCGATCGGCCGCCGCCAGAGTTGCCTGGGCGGCCTTCCCGTCCAGTCGAGATCGAGCGCCGGGCCATCGAGGCCGAGGTCGCCCGCAGGCCCGAGAAACCGTGGAAAGTCGCCCGGCGATGCAGCCCACGCGACCGCATCGGCCGCGGGCGCGGCCGCAGGCTGCGTCCGGAGCAGCCGATCCCGCGAAGGCGCCCACCGCCAGGCGAACTCCGGCACGAGGTCCCCCGACACCCGTTCGATGCGCAGGGAACCGGCCGCCACCACGACCAGCCCGAGCAGCCCGCCGAGCACCATCTGCTTGACCGCGGTCGCATGCCCGCTCTCACGCAGAAACCAGAGCAGGAGCGACACGAGCGCGGCGAACACGAGGATCAGCGTGATGATGTTCCGCACCGCCTGATCCACGATGCCACCCACGACCGGCTCGAGCATTCCCGCCCGGACGAGCACCGTGGCCGTGGCGAGCGATGCCAGCGACACGAGCACCCGCCGCGGCGGCCAGAGCGGCCGGGCGGCCGCGGGGGCGATCGAACGGGAACGCTGCTTGGGGCGCATGAGGCGGTCTTTCCAGGAATCACGTGGGGCACGGGGATCACGATCCGACGCGACCGGCTGGATGCAGGCCGCCGCCGCGGAGTGTAGCGGCCGCGCCACGCGGGCGTCGAGCCACGGCCCCACGCGCCGATCCCACCGCGTCAGGACAACAGCGCGTCGACGACGTGACCGTGCACGTCGGTGAGCCGATAGTCGCGGCCCTGGAAGCGGTACGTGAGCTTCGTATGGTCGAAGCCGAGGAGATGGAGGAGCGTGGCATTGAGATCGTGCACGTGCACCGGGTTCTCCACCACGTTGAATCCGAAGTCGTCGGTCTTGCCGTGCACGTGTCCCGCCTTGATGCCGCCGCCGGCGAGCCACATCGAGAAGGCCCGGTTGTGGTGGTCGCGGCCGTCGTTGCCTCCCTGCACCATCGGCGTGCGGCCAAACTCGCCCCCCCAGATCACGATCGTGTCGTCGAGCAGCCCGCGCTCCTTGAGGTCGGTCACCAGCGCCGCCGAGGCCTGCTGCGTGTCTGACGAATTCTTCTTGATGGCCTTGGTCAAATCGCCGTGCTGGTCCCAGGCCTCGTGGAAGAGCTGCACGAACCGCACACCCCGCTCCAAAAGCCGCCGGGCGAGCAGGCAGTTGCGGGCGTAGCCGGGCTGGTTCGGGTCGGTGATGCCGTAGCGGGCGAGCGTCTCCTTGGGCTCGTCGGCCAGGTTCATCAACTCCGGCGCGCTCTCTTGGAGCTTGTAGGCCAGTTCGTAGGCCTGGATCCGCGAGGCGATCTCCGGGTCGCCGAACCGGCCGAGGGCCATGTCGTTGAGCCGGTTGAGCGTGTCGAGCGAGGCCCGCTGCGCTTCGCGGTCGATGCCCTTGGGATTCGAGAGATAGAGCACAGGGTCGCCACTGCCACGCAGCGGAATGCCGCCGTACGAAGTAGGCAGGAATCCCGAGCCGTAGTTGCTGGCACCGCCGCTCGTGCCCTTGGCGCTCGTGAGGACGACGAACCCCGGCAGATCCTCCGCCTCGCTGCCGAGCCCGTAGAGCGTCCAGGCGCCGAAACTCGGCCGGCCGAACTGCTGCGAGCCGGTGTTCATCAGGATCTGCGCCGGGGCGTGGTTCACGGCGTCGGTCTGCATCGAGCGGATGAGGCAGATATCGTCGGCGATGCCGCCGATGTGCGGCACGAGTTCGCTCATCTCGACGCCGGCCTTGCCATACGGCTGAAACGTGTACTTCGGGCCGAGGAGGGCGGAATTCGGGTTGATGAAGGCGGCGCGGTAGCCCTGCAGCAGATCGGCAGGGGGCAACTTGCCGTCGTTCTTAGCGAGCTCCGGCTTCCAGTCGAAGAGCTCGAGATGGCTCGGAGCCCCGGCCTGAAACATGTAGACGACCCGCTTCGCCTTGGGCGCGTAGTGCGGCTGCTTCACGGCCAAGGGCGTGGGAGGTGCGAGGCCCGCCACCGACTCGCGGGCCGCGAGCGCCCCGGCGGCGATGCCCGCCAGGCCGACACCGCAGTCACCGAAGAACCAGCGGCGCGAGAGGAGCCGCGCCCGGGCCTCGTGGATGTGGCGATCGATCATGACGCACCTCGTTGGCGGGGTCAGTTCTTGGTCACGGTTTCGTCAAGGTTCAACAACACCCG
>RFUD01000156.1 GCA_009923125.1 Planctomycetia bacterium | reverse complement strand
CGTCGAAGACGTCGCCGCTGCGGACCGTGGCCCGCACGATGCAGTCGCGATCCGGGGCGCCGAACCGCTCGGCGACGTCGTCGATCAGCTGAAACTCGGTCGCGTTGTCCCGCAGCAACGACCGCAGGTCGTCGTCGAGACGGAGCCGCGTGATGCCGACGACCGCGAGCGCCGTCAGGCCGAGGGAGCAGAGGGCGACGAGGCTCCGCCAGCGGCCGGCCCCGGGGGCAGCAGGTGTCGCTCCTCGGGATCGACGATCCAGCCGCGGCAGTTGGCCGTCCCGCAGCGACACTCGATCGCGGCGTCGGCCGGCCAGCAGTAGTCGATCGAGAGCTCCTCGCCAGGCTCGATGGAACGGATCGTCTGCAGCCACAACCGGTCTTCCTGGGGCCCTTGGTCCTCGTCGAACCAATAGAAAAGTTCGCAGTTCGGATCGCAACTGTGATTCAGGAACCGCAGCGGGGCGGCCGGCTCCAGCACCTTGCCGCTGGGCAGTTCCATGCAGTAGGAGGGATCCTCCGGGTGCTCATCGAGCACCTCGCCCTTGATCTCGCCGATGACGATTCCGGCCCGGAGCCGGCGGACGGCGAACACCCCCTGTCCGACGTGCGTGGGGCCGACATGCAGGAGGCGGCGGAGCCTCTCGCGATTGGTTTCGGCGACGCCGGCTGGCTTGGAACTCATGATGAACATCGAACTCTATCGGCGACGACGGCAGGCCGTCAACCGGCCTCACGCCACGAGGCGGTCCCGCACGCGCTCGAGGAGTTTCTTCGTGGCCCGGATGCCGTCGGGCTCCGGCAGGGCGGTGCCCTCGTACTCGATGCCGACCCAGCCGCGGTAGCCGGCCGCCACGACCAGCCGCAGCATCCGCTCGTAGTCGGTCCGCACCTCGTTGCCCGCGTCGTCGAACTCGTGGCTCTTGGCGCTCACGCCCTTCGCGAACGGCATCAGTTCCTCGACGCCACGATAGCGGTCGTAATCGTGGAAGTTGCCGAAATCGGGAAGCGTCCCGCAGTTGGGACGGCCCACGCGCCGCATCACGCCGGCCAGCCAGTCTCCGTTGCTCGACAGGCCGCCGTGGTTCTCGACGATCACGTTCATCCCCATCTGGCCGGCGTAGTCGGCGAGACGGCCGAGACCGTCGGCGGCCAGTTTCTGCTGTTCCTCGAACGTCCCCTCGCTTGCCGCGTTGACACGGATCGCGTGGCAGCCGAGTCGCTTGGCAGCCTCGACCCAGGGAAAGTGCCTCTCGATCGCCTTCGTGCGGGCGGCCGCGTCGGGGGCGCCGAGATCGCCGAGCCCGTCGCACATCACGAGCACGTTCGTGACCCCCTCGTCCGCAGCCCGCTTCGCGAGTTCGGCGATGTAGTCGGTGTCCTTCGCCTTGTCCTTGAAGAACTGGTTCACATATTCGACGGCGTCGATCCCGTACTCGCGACGGGCCGCCTTCGGGAAGTCGAGGTTGTCGAGCTTGCCGCCGAAGATCGTCTTGTGGAGCGACCACTCCGCGAGGGAGATGCGGAAGGGAGGCTGCTTGGCGGAGGGATCCGCGGCCGCGGCCAGGGGCGCGGCCGCGGCGAAGGTGCCGATGGTCGCCCCCGCGGCGACGAGAAACGCGCGGCGGCCGGTCGGGTCGACACGGGGGTCGGGGGATCGGGCGGGGTGCTGCATGGCCATCACGGTCAGGGAGGTGCGGGATCGCCGGCCTCCTCCTGGAGGTATTCCCGGGACCTGTGGGTCAAGACTACCGGAACGAGGAGGATGGTCGCCACCGCCATGCAACCGGTGAAGAACCAGTAGTAGGCCGCCCCCGTGAGCGTCGAGTGGCCCGCGGCGTCGCGGGTGACGGCGTTCACCAGGGCGGTGAACAGGTTGCCCAGCGAGACGCTCAGCAGGTACAGGCTCATGACGAACGACTTCATCTGCCGCGGAGCCTGCGTGTAGCTGAATTCGAGGCAGGTGATCGAGACGAGGATTTCCGAGGCGGTGAGGACGACGTAGGCCGCGAGCTGCCAGCCGACCGACGGCCAGCGGGCCGCGTCGGTCGCCAGCCCCGCCGCCGCGACCCGGGCCGCCTCCGCGTCGATCAGGGCCTGGGCCCGCGCGGAGATCGCGAACGCCGCGGTCGCCAGCACGAAGCCGACCAGGATCCGGCGCAGGGGCGTGAAGGCGAGCACGCGGCCGACCGCCGGGTAGACCACCGCCCCGAACAGCGGGATGAACAGCAGCACGAGCAGCGGGTTGATCGCCTGGATCTGGCTCGGCAGCCAGTCGATGCCGAGGAACCGACGGTCCATCGACTCCGCCTGTTGCACCCAGGCCCCGCCGGTCTGGTCGTACAGCGACCAGAAGACCGCCACGAGCAGGTACAGGGGCGCGAGCCGGGCGATCGCGGCGAGTCCCTCGGGACCGAACGTCTCGCGGAAGTAGGCGGCCCCGCGTGGGGGCACGTGCACGAACGAGCGGCGGCCCGCCCAGAACACGGCCGTCGCCAGCGCCATCAGGATGCCGGGCACGCCGAACGCCCAGCCCGGGCCGTGATGTTCGAGCAGCCAGGGCGTGAGCAGCGTCGAGAAGAACGAGCCGAAGTTGATCGCGAAGTAGAACCAGCCGAACACCCGCTCGAGCAGGTGGCGGTTCGACCGGCCGAACTGGTCGCCGACATGTGCCGACACGCAGGGCTTGATGCCGCCGGAGCCGATGGCGACCAGCGCCAGCCCGGCGAGCAGCCAGCCCCGCGGAGCAAGCGTGGCGGCGAGGAACGGCTGCGGCAGGTCCATGAGCGCGAGGCACAGGTGCCCCGCGCAGTACACGAGCGAGAGCAGGAGGATGGTGAGATACTTGCCGAGGAAGGCGTCGGCGACGATTCCACCGATCACCGGGAAAAAATACGCGCTGGCCACGAACAAATGCATCCACTCCCGCGACTCCGTCTCGGTCATGAAGTCGGGGCCGCCCGCCGCCGAGAGCAGGTGCTGGGTCATGAACACGACGAGAATCGACTTCATGCCGTAGAAGGAGAAGCGTTCCGCCGCCTCGTTGCCCACGATGTAGGGCACGCCGGAGGGCATCGCGGCGGTCGCGGCGGGGTGCGTGCGGTAGGTGGCGGGGCCGTGCATCGAGGGCGGTTCCCGAACGACGGAGGACGAGCGGCAGCGCGACGGGCGTCGTGCGTTGCGAGCATGGAGGATCACGGCCCGAAAGGCAATCCGGCGGGCGCGCATCGAGGAATCTGCACACGGGTCGAGGAATCTGCACAATGACGGGGCCGCGTCGCCAGCCGCGCGGCTGCCCGGGTCCGGAACCGCCCCCCATGTCGTCCGCTTCCTCCGTCCATCCGCCGGCCGGGCTCGTCGTCGTCACCATCGACCGCCTTCCGGCATGGATGCTGTCGGCGTGGGGGGCGACATGGGTCTCCACGCCGGTGTTCGACGGCCTGGCCGCCCGGGGCATCACATTCGACCGGCTGATCGCCACCGACGCCGATCCCCTGGCGACGCTCGCCGCACTCGCCGGTGATGCCGACACGCGGGGCGCGGGGGAGCTCTTGAACGTGGCCGCGGCGGCGGGATGGCCGGCCGTGCTGCTGACGGACGACGCGCGGTTGCCGGAGCGAACTCCGGGCGTCGAACTCGTCGAGGTGCTCGCCACGCCGGCGGTGCAGCCGGCGGCCGACGAGGCGGCCACGAACCTGGGGCGGCTGTTCGCCCGTGCCGGCGCCGTCGTGACGGCCGGCCGGCATCGGCTCGTGTGGTGTCACGCCGGCAGTTTGGGCGTCGCCTGGGACGCCCCACCCGCCTACCGCGAAGCCTATGTCGATCCCGAGGATCCGCCGCCACCGAGCGGCGCCGGGGTGCCCCACTTTCCGGTGACGGCCGAGACCGACCCCGACCTCGTGATGGGCTGTCGTCAGGCGTTCGCCGGCCAACTCTCGCTGCTCGATCGTTGCCTCGGGGGGCTCGTCGATGCCGTGCGCGGCCTGGGGCCCGCATGGGGGCTGGCCGTCATCGGATTGCGGGGCATGCCGCTGGGGCTGCACGGCGCCGTCGGATGCTCCCTGCCGGACGACGCGACGGCGCGACCCTACGGGGAATGGGTGCATCTTCCGGCGGTGATCGTCGCCGCCCATGGAGGACATGAACGCATGGAACGCATGGCCGGCCAGCGCTACGGGGGGCTGGTGACACCGGCCGACATCGGTGCGACGCTCATCGATCTGACGTTCGGACGTCGGCCCCCCGGCCGGGATGGGGGCGACGCGCGGAGCCTGGCGGGGCTGTTCACCGACTGGAGTCACGAGCCACGCGATCGGGTGCTCGTCCGCGCCGGGGCGGGAAGGGCGGTCGTCACGCGCGGCTGGCATCTCGTCGCGGAGCCGGCGACGGACACGACGGCGCCGCCCCCGCGGCTGTATGTGAAGCCGGACGATTTCTTCGAACTGTCCGACGTGGCCGATCGCTGTCCGGACGTGGCCGAGGAACTCGCCGGGCTGCTCGCCCCCGGTGCCGCGGAGCGGCCGCTGTCGGCCCATGCCATCGGTTCGTAGATCGCGGTTCTCCGGCCGCAAACCCGAGGGAAAACCCGCGTTTTCCCGGCTTCGCCCGCTCGCTATGCTCCCCGCCCCTCACGATCCCCCATGGGCGGACAGCCGGTGAACTGCGTCGCGGAGATCCTGCGCCGGGCGATGCTCTGCGCGGGCTGGGTGGCGATCATCCTCGCGTGTGCCGCCGTGTCGGAGGGCGAGGAGCCGACGCCGGGCGTGAGACTGCGGGTGACGTGGGGCGGAGGTCGTCCCGCCGCGCGGTCCGGTCGAATCGAGGTGCTCGTTCCCGGTGGCCCTTCCGCCGTGCCGGCCTGGCGGCTCCTGTCCACCGAGCCGGGGGCCGTCGCCACGATGCACGAGTCGGCGGGGGCGATCGAGATCCACGAGCCGCGCGGGCTCGACCTCAACGGCGTCGAATTGCGGCTGCTCGACTGGCGACAGGCGCGACTCCGGGTGGCCATCACGGGCCGCGAGTCGGGCGAGAATCCGATCGTGCTCGAGGGTGCGGTCGCCGACCTGCTGGCGGCCCCGCTGTCGAAGCCGCTCGATCGCGATGGCAATCGGCTCTCCATCAGCCGCGTGCCGGGGGATGAACTGGGGGTCGCGTTCGCCGCGGGAGAGTCGGCGATCGCGCGGTCGGGTGGCAGCGTGACGCTCGTCGTGCATCCTGTGCTGGCGGGTCAGGCGGCGACCGGCTCCACGTACGAACTCAAGGTCGGGGCGCGGCGTTCGGGAAGCCAGACGGAGAGCCACGCCCAGTCGCTGGCGGTCGAGGAGGAGGTGGTGGAGACGCCGGGCGTGCGGGTGTTCCGGCCGCTGCGGCTCGCGGTCCCGTTGCCGCCGGAGGAGGGCGGCTGCGACATCGATCTGCAACTCGTGGAGCGGGGCGGCCTGCGCTGGTCGCGGCCCGTCGCGACCCGCACGATTCAGGTCGTCGGCGTGGGGTCGGAGCGGCCTGCGACGCCGGCGGCGGACTGGAAGATCGTCTACGAGATCGATCCCGGCAGCCCCAAGCTGCTCGAGCGTTTGCGGCGCATGCCCGGCATCGGGCTGCCCTCGCTGCCGATGGGAGGCGTGCCGCTGCCCAAGCTGCCGCGGCCCTCCTTCACGTTGCCCAAGATGGCGATCCCGACGCCGGCCCTCCCCAACGTGCCGCTGCCGAACGTGTCGCTGCCCGGCGTGAGCGTCCCCAGGATTCCATCGGTGACGTCGATGGTGCCGCGGTTGACGGGCCTGCTGGCCGTCGGCCACTCCACGCTCGAGAGCCACGCGCTCGGGCCGATGCTCCGGCTGCCGCCGGCGGGCGAGGGGCCGGCCTGGGAGGGCGTCGCGCTGCCGTCCGGCGTGCCCGGCATGCCGCACCTGGTCGAGGTCGAGTATCCGCTGGAGCAGGAGATGCTGCTCGGCCTCGCCGTGCTCGAGGAGGCGGACGGTGAAGTGCGGGCCACCACCACCAGCGGGATCGACCTGCCCGCGCCGGTCGTGGACGACGGCAGCCGGCGCGGACGAATCGGCACGCGGAGGTTCGTCTTCTGGCCGCGAACCCGGAGCCCGCTGCTCGTGATCACGAACCTGTCGGCCCGTTCGCCCGCGATGTTCGGCAA
>RFUD01000155.1 GCA_009923125.1 Planctomycetia bacterium | reverse complement strand
CGCGATCAGCAACTACGAGGCGGCGCGGCGGATGTTTCCGCCGGGAAGCGATTCCTACACCGCCGATCCGGCGACGCAACCCGCCCGGCTCCACGCCTGGTCGTCTTTCATCCTGCCGTTCCTCGAGGAATCGGCGGTGGCCGTGAAGATCGACTACAAGAAGGTGTGGAACGCGCCCGGCGGCAACGACATCGCCTCCGACGCGGTGCTCCCGGTTTACGTCTGCCCGAGCGGCATCGAGCGGTTTCCCGGCAAGCAGGACTATGCCGGGATCACCGGCTATTCCGACGGCGACAACATCACCCGTCCGCTGCGTCTGTTCGGCGACCGCGGCGTGTTGATCCCCACGTCGTTCGTCGACTCATCGGGCGTTGACCCGGTGAATCGGTATCGACAGCCGGTGCGGGCAGCCGCCGTGACGGATGGCTTGAGCCGCACCGTGCTCGTCGCCGAGGCCGTGGATCGCAGCCATGAGGGCGGCTCGACGGCACCCTCGGCCGAAAGGTTTCAGGACGCCCGCTGGGCCTGCGGCAACAACATCGTGTGTCAGAGTTCGCGGGTGTTGAACGACCCGGCCGAACAGGGGTTCCGCAGCCTGCATCCGAACGGGGTCAACTGCCTGTTCAGCGACGGCCACGTCAAGTTCCTCGAGGAGAGCGTGGACGCCGAGGTGCTGTTCGCGATCTGCACGCGGGACGGGGCCGAAACGGCGGCGACGGGCCTCTGACAGGGGCATCATGACAAATTTGGTTCGACAGGAGCTTGGTTCTTCCGACGGAATGGGTGTGTTGATCGACAGAGACAGGTGAGTCCGCAGGACGATCCTCAAGTGTGTTCTTTTTCTCGAGAGAAAGGTTTTCCATGATTCGCAAGGTTACGTTCGCCGTGGCGGTCCTCGCCGCGGTCGCCGTTGCCGCTCCCGCCTTCGCCGGCGGTGGTGGTGGCGGTGGTGGTTCGAAGTCGAACTACACCGTCCGCGTCAAGAACAACGGCTCCGTCCAGGAGTTGGTGTCGGTGACGCAGGGTAGCTCGCCTTCGCTGGCTGGTAACAAGACGCTCAACGCCAACCAGGTTGGCCAGTTCAGCGTCAAGAAGGGTGCCTTCGTGGTGGCGGCCTATGATCCGGCCAGCACCGCCAGCGCCCTCGGTCAGCAGGCCTTCACCGCCGGTGCGGCGAAGCGGATTTACGCCCTGGCGGCGATCGACCCGACGAACTCCGTCGCGACGGTCACAGGCAGCACGGGCCAGACGTTCTAGTTCGATTCCGCCCTCGGCGGTTCGATCACGAGGCCGGAGGGTCGGGGTTCGCCCCGCCCTCCGGCTTTTTCGTTTCCGCCGGCCGACCGTTTGCTTCGTGGTCGGCGTCGAACTAGAACCGACGCATGGCAGTTTCCAGCCATCCTGTCGCCACGCGGACCTCCTCCGTCTCCACTGCGGGTGTCCTGCTCGCCGGCGTCGCGGTCTTCGCCCTGTCGCTCGCGTTGCCCTGGCTGCGGCAGGACCTGGGTTGGCTCGAGGTCGTGGCCGTGGCGGCGGCCCTGCTCGCGGCCGGTGCCATGCGGGGCTGGCGGGGCGAAGCGGCCGTGCTGTGTTCTGCCGCGCTCGCGCTATCGATCGCGTTTCACTGGGCGCCGAAGGTGCTCGCGGAGTCGATGCAGACCGGCTACGAAGTCGGGCTGCTGTTCACGATCCCGATCGTGTTCTGGGACGCGGCCAGGTTGGCGATCCCGTTTTGGTGTGCGGGCCGTCTCGTCCGTGATCCCCGGAATGCATGGCTGCCCGCCGGGCTGGCCGCGGTGGCGACCGAGGCGCTGATTCCGGGCGTCTTCCCGTGGAAGCTCGGCTACAGCCAGATCGGCTGGCCGGTGATGATCCAGGGGGCGGACCTGTTCGGGCCGGAGTGGCCCACGTTCGCGCTGTTCGCCCTGGCCGGCCTGCTGGTGGCCGTCGCGGCCCCGATCGTGGCGCGGTTTCGCGGCGAGCCGGCGACGTCGCCGGTGACCGCGGGCGGCGTGGCGGCTCTCGTCGTCACCGCGGCCAACGTCGGGTACGGCGTGTGGGCGCTCGGCCACTACGATGCCGTCGCCTCCTCGGCCGCCAAGGCGGCGGTGGCGCTCGTGCAGGTCGATCCCAGCCACGACGATTCCCTGGCGGATCTGCAGCGGCTCACCCGCGCGGCCTGTGCCGCGCGGCCGACGCCGTTCGACGTCGTCTGCTGGCCGGAGTGTGCCGGCGGCTCCTACGAGGAATGTCTGGCGTCGTTCTCCGACCCCGACCTGATCCTCAAGCATTCGCGCGACCCAGGCCGCGGCCTGCGGCCGCTGGAAAATCCCGCCTGCCCACTGCTCTTCGGCGGCAAGATCTACCGCGGCTATCCTGAACGCCCCCGGGAGCTCTACCAGTCGGCGCTGCTCATCGACTGCCGGGAGACGATGATCGGCCGCTATGACAAGCGACATCTGATGCCGTTCGGCGAGTACGTCCCCGGCGGCGACCACTTTCCCCAGTTGCGGCACTACTTTCCGATGGAAAATGAGTTCGACGTCGGCCGCGAGGCGACGGTGCTCCCCTGCGACGATCGCGTGAAACTGGGCGTCATGCTCTGCTACGAGGACATGGTGCCGGAGGCGGCCCGGTCGCTGGCGGTGAATTCGGCCAACCTGCTCGTGTCGCTCATCAACGGCGCCGCGTTCACCGAGCCGCTCACGCTCGTGCAGCATCGGCTGCTGGCGCAGCTGCGGGCGGTCGAATGCCGCCGCGCGTTCGTGCGCTGCGCGGCGACCGGCGAGACCTGCGTGATCGCACCGACGGGGCGGATCGTCGCGCGGCTTCCGCTGCACGTGCGGGACGTGCTGACGGCGGAAGTGCCGCTGCTGGAGGGAGTGACGGTCGCCAGCCGGCTGGGCCCGGCGTTTCCGTTGGCGTGTGCGGCCGGCGTGGGCCTCCTGGCCCTCGGCGGGCGCCGGTGGCGGTCATGAACATCCTGGTCTTCGGCGCCAACGGGATGGTGGGCCACGAACTGGCCCGGACGCTGCCCGCGCTGGGACGCGTGCAGGCGCTCGACCGGGCGGCGGCCGATCTGGAGGACGTGGCGGAGATCCGGCGGATCATCGCCCGCGAGCGGCCCGACGTCGTGGTCAACGCCGCCGCCTACACGGCCGTGGACCGGGCCGAGTCGGACGCGGACCGGGCCCGGCGGATCAATGCCGAGGCGCCGGCCGCCATGGCCGAGGAGGTCGCCCGGCTCGACGGCTGGCTGGTGCACTATTCCACCGACTACGTGTTCGACGGCACGAAGGCCGACCCGTATGTCGAGACCGACACCCCGAACCCGCTCGGCGTCTACGGGGCGACGAAGCTCGAGGGGGAGCGGTTGATCGCCGCCACCGGCTGCCGGCACCTCGTCTTCCGTACCAGCTGGGTGTATGCCGATCGGGGGCACAACTTCCTGCGGACGATCCTGCGGCTGGCCGGAGAGCGCGACGAACTGTCGATCGTGGCCGACCAGATCGGCAGTCCGACGAGTGCGGCCTTTCTGGCCGGGATCACGGCCGCGGCCCTGGGCCGGGCCGCCGGCCCCCTGGCCGACCGGCCCCCGAGCGGCATCTACCACGCCTGCCCGACGGGATCGACTTCCTGGCACGCCTACGCCCGCTTGATCGTGGCGGAGGCACTGGCCCGCGGCGCGACGCTGCGGACGGACGTGGAACGCGTCCACGCGATCCCCACGTCGGCCTATCCCACGCCCGCCCGCCGGCCTGCCAACTCCCGGCTCGATCCGGCTAGACTCACCGCCACGTTCGGCCTCGTGCCGCCGCCGTGGCAGCGCGACGTCGTGGTCGCCCTCGAGTCACTTCTCGCATGAAACGCAAAGGCATCGTTCTGGCCGGTGGCTCCGGCACCCGCCTCCACCCGGTCACACTCGGCGTGTCGAAGCAGATGCTGCCGGTGTACGACAAGCCGATGGTCTACTATCCACTGAGCGTGTTGATGCTCGCCGGCATCCGCGAAGTGCTCGTCATCTCGACGCCCCACGACACGCCGCGGTTTCGGGAACTGCTCGGCGACGGCTCCGCCTGGGGGATGTCGATCGAGTACGCCGTGCAGCCGAAGCCGGAGGGCCTCGCGCAGGCGTTCATCATCGGGGCCGAGTTCGTGGGCAGCGGCCCCTCGGCGCTCGTGCTGGGCGACAACATCTTCTACGGCCATGCCCTCGCGGACCGGCTCCGGGTGGCGAGCGGCCGGGAGGCCGGGGCCACGGTGTTCGCCTATCCGGTGGTCGATCCGGAGCGGTATGGCGTCGTGGAGTTCGACGCCTCCGGGAAGGCGAAATCGCTCGAGGAGAAGCCGCAGCAGCCCAAGAGCCGGTATGCGGTGACGGGACTCTACTTTTACGACCAGCAGGTGGTGGAGATCGCGAAGGCGATGAAGCCGTCGGCCCGCGGCGAGCTCGAGATCACCGACGTCAACCGCACGTATCTCGACCGCGGCCAATTGAGCGTGGAGATCCTCGGTCGTGGCGACGCCTGGCTCGACACCGGCACGCACGACAGCCTGATCGAGGCGGGGCAGTTCATCCAGTCGCTCGAGAAGCGGCAGGGGCTCAAGATCTGCTGCCCGGAGGAGATCGCCTGGCGAAACGGCTGGATCGACGCCGGCCAGTTGGAAAAGCTCGCGGGAGTGCTCAACAAGAGCGGTTACGGCCAATACCTGCTCGGCATCATGAAGGAAAACGTGTTCTGATGAACGTCGTGCGCACCGAGATCGCCGACGTGCTGATCCTCGAGCCGAGGGTGTTCGCAGACGACCGAGGATTCTTCTTCGAGAGCTTCAACCAGCGAGTGTTCGAGGGGGCGGTGGGCGGGCCGGTCGCGTTCGTGCAGGACAACCACAGCCACAGCAAGAAAAACGTCCTCCGCGGGCTGCACCACCAGGTGGAGCAGCCGCAGGGCAAACTGGTGCGGGTGCTGGGCGGCGCGATCTGGGATGTCGCCGTGGACATCCGGCCGCATTCGCCGACCTTCGGCCGCTGGGTGGGCGTGGAGCTTTCCGCCGACAACAAGCGGCAGATCTGGATCCCGCCGGGACTGGCGCACGGGTTTCTCGTGCTCTCGGAAGCCTCCGAGGTGCTCTACAAGACGACCGACTACTACGCCCCGGCCCACGAGCGGACGATCCGCTGGGACGACCCGACCCTGGCCATCGCCTGGCCGCTCGCCGGCCCGCCGCAGGTCTCGGGGAAGGACGCGGCGGGGGGGCGATTCGGCGGATAGACTCGCCCGGAATCCGCCCTGATTCCGTCAGGATCGTTGCGATCGGAAAAGAGCCCCCTGTTTTCTTGACAGGCACCATCCCCGACGTAGGGTTGATCGTGTCGCGTGCACCCTGTGTTTTGCACGCGCATCGCTCCCGAGGCTGCTCTCCCCATGGCTCGTCAGGTCGCACTGGTCACCGGCATTTCCGGGCAGGATGGCTCGTATCTGGCCGAACTGCTCCTGTCGAAGGGTTACGAGGTGCACGGGATCGTGCGCCGCTCGAGCAGTTTCAACACGCGGCGGGTGGAGCACCTCTACCACGACCGTCACGAACAAGGCCGGCCGCTGACGCTCCACTACGGCGACGTGGCCGACGGCAACTGCCTCGCCCGGCTGATCCGCGAGACGAAGCCGACCGAGATCTACAACCTGGCCGCCCAGAGCCATGTTCGCGTCAGCTTCGACCAGCCGACCTACACCGCCGACGTCACCGGCGTCGGCACGCTCCGGCTGCTCGAGGCCCTGCGCGACGTGCAGGATGCCTGCGGTTCGGGCATCCGCTTCTACCAGGCGTCGAGTTCCGAGATGTTCGGCAAGGTGGCGGAGATCCCGCAGCGGGAGACGACGCCGTTTCATCCCCGCAGCCCCTACGGCGTCGCCAAGACCTACGCCCACTGGATCACGGTCAACTACCGCGAGAGCTACGGGCTGCATGCCAGCTGCGGCATCCTCTTCAACCACGAAAGCCCGCGGCGGGGCGAGACGTTCGTGACCCGCAAGATCACCAGGGCCGCCACCCGGATCAAGCTCGGCCTCCAGGACAAGCTGTACCTCGGCAACCTCGACGCCAAGCGCGACTGGGGCTTCGCCGGCGACTATGTCGAGGCGATGTGGCTGATGCT
>RFUD01000154.1 GCA_009923125.1 Planctomycetia bacterium | reverse complement strand
GAGGGCGGCCTCGTTGACGAGGTTTCTGATGTCGGCACCGGTGAGGCCGACGGTGCCGCTCGCGAGCCGGTCGAGATCGACGTCGGCGGCGAGGGGCACGTTGCGCGTGTGGACCTTGAAGAGCGCGAGCCGGGCTTTTTGATTCGGGCGGTCGACGGTCACGTGGCGGTCGAATCGGCCCGGCCGCAGGAGCGCCGGGTCGAGGACGTCGGGGCGGTTGGTCGCCGCGAGCACGATCACGCTTTCCGACGGGCTGAACCCGTCCATCTCGGAGAGGATCTGGTTGAGCGTCTGCTCGCGCTCGTCGTGGCCGCCGCCGAGGCCCGCGCCGCGGTGCCGGCCGACGGCGTCGATCTCGTCGATGAACAAGATCGACGGCGAAGCGTCCTTGGCGGTCTTGAACAGGTCGCGCACCCGCGATGCGCCCACGCCCACGAACATCTGGATGAACTCGCTGCCCGAGATCGAGAAGAAGGGCACGCCCGCCTCGCCGGCCACGGCGCGGGCCAAGAGCGTCTTGCCCGTGCCCGGTGGGCCCATCAGCAGCACGCCCTTCGGCACCCGGCCGCCGAGCCGCTGAAACTTCTTCGGGTCCTTGAGGAACTCGACGATCTCCTTGAGATCCTCCTTCACGCCCTCGAGGCCGGCGACATCGGCGAACGTCACCTGCTTGTCCTGCGCGCCGTAGCGCTTCGCGGGCGACTTCGAGAACGTTCCCAGGAAGCCGCCGCCGGCCAGCGGGTCGCGGGCCCGGCGGAGCGTCATCCAGAAGCCGGCCATGAGCAGCAGCGGCACGAGCATGTAGAGCCCGAGCAGGAAGCCCGTGCCGTCGCTCGGCTGCCGGACCGTGGTCTTCACCGAGTGATCGAGGAGGAGTTTGTCGAGGCCCTCGCCGAGGTAGCTCGAGAGTTCGAGCCGGAAGGCCTTCGCGTTGCCGACGCCGCCCATCCGCTCGGCGGAGGGTGGAGCGCGAAACTCGCCCTGCAGCGCGTTGCCCGAGATCTCGACGGCCGACACGTTGCCGGACTGCACCTGGCGGACGAACTCGTCGTAACTGATCGTCGCCGGCAGGCTCGCCTGTTCGCGGGCGAGCATCGTGACCAGGGCCAGGCCCGCGAGGATCAGCATGACGATGACCGGCATCCCGAGCGGACGGCCGGACAGCGGATTGAACTTGGAGGGGCCCTTGGGCGGCGGGACGGCGTCCATCGATGAGTCGGCTCGCGGGGGAGTGGGCGGAAAGGCGGCGGAATGCCACAGTGTAGTGTATGGAGCGAGGCGAAAAACGTCCGCCGGCCACACCGCCGCCGGTGGAGATCGTGAAGCACGGCGTGGTGGCGATCGCGCGGCGGCAGGGACTGTTTCTCGCCATCCGCCGGGGTCGCACGGTGGCCGCCGGGGGCCGCGTCTGCTTTCCGGGCGGTCACATCGAATCGGGCGAGGAGGAGCACGCCGCCGTCGTTCGCGAATGCCACGAGGAACTCGCGGCCACCGTCACGGCCGGGGCGTGTGTGTGGCGGAGCGTCACGCCCTGGGGCACGGCGCTCGCATGGTGGACCGTCGCCCTCGCCGACCACGCCGTCCTCGTGCCACACCCGGTGGAGGTGGAGGAAATCCTCTGGCTCACGGCGTCCGAACTGCTCGCCGAGCCGACGCTCCTGGAGGGAAACCGTGAGTTCCTCCTGGCCGTCCGGGCGGGCACCGTGCGGATATGAAGCCGCATTGGTCTTCGGCCCGGATCGACGGCTGAGTACACTCGGCACGTCGACCCGATCTGCACCTTCCCCCACACCTTCGAGAGTGACGTTTCATGGAGCGCACGTTCGTGATGTTCAAGCCCGACTGCCTCGAGCGGGCGCTGCTCGGCAGGATCCTGGCACGGTTCGAGGAGAAGGGGCTGCGGCTCGTGGCGATGAAGATGCTCCGCGTCACGCCCGCGCTCGCCAAGCAGCATTACGCCGAACACGTCGAGAAGCCGTTCTACCCCGGCCTCGAGGAGTTCATCACCGCGTCGCCGGTGGTGGCCACGATCTTCGCGGGGCCGGAGGTGATCCGCGTGGTTCGCGAGATGCTCGGCGCGACGAGCGGGTTGAAGGCGGCCGCCGGCACCATCCGGGGCGACTATTCGGCCAGCCGGCAGATGAACCTCGTCCACGCCTCCGATTCGCCGGAGTCCGCGGCCCGCGAGATCGGCATCTACTTCAAGCCCGACGAGATCCAGTCGTGGGATCCGTCGCTCGCCTGCTGGCTCCAGGCACCCGGCGAAGCGTGACCCACCGATGAGCCTGCTCGTCTTCGGGCATCGCAATCCCGACACCGACGCCATCTGCTCGGCGATCGCCTACGCCGACCTGCTGCAGCGGACGACGCGCCCCGACGCCGTCGCTGCCTGCTGTGGTCCGCCGAACGAGCGCACGGAGTTCGTCCTGCGGCGGGCCGGCCTCGCGGCGCCGAAGCTCGTGATGGACGTGCGGCCACAGGTGGAGGACGTCTGTCGGCGCGAGGTCGTCACGGCCGCGTTCGGCGACGCCTTCCACGAGGCCTACGAGCGGATGCGGAAGGGCGACCTGCGGGCCATCCCCGTGGTCGATGCCGAGCGGCAGGTCGTGGGGGTGCTTTCGATCCTCACGATGATGGAGCTGTTTTTCACCGACGCAGCCGATTCGACGAAGGCACGCGCGGTGACGACGAGCCTGCGGAAGATCTGCGAGGTGCTCGGTGGGGCGTTCCGCAACGCGATCGACCCGGACCGGGCCGATGAGCTGCTGGTGATGGTCGGCGCGATGAGCGCCGAGGGGTTCACGGAGCGGATGCAGCGGTATCCGTGCGAGCGGCTCGTCGTCGTGTGCGGCGACCGGCCGTCGATCCAGCTGCCGGCGATCGACGCGGGCGTGCGTGCGGTCGTGATCACCGGCGGTTTTCCGCTGGCCTCCGAAGTGGTCGAGATCGCGAAGGCGAAGGGCGTGTCGGTGATCCAGAGCCCGTTCGACACCGTCAACACGACGCTGCGGATCAAGTCGGCCCAGTTCATCGACCCGGTCGTGGAGCGCGACGTGGTCTCGATCCCCGGGAAGTGGACCGTGGCGGAGGCGCGGGCCGTCGTGGAGCGGTCGGGGCAGCCGGTGTTTCCGGTGGTGGCGGACGACGAGGCCCTGATCGGCCTCGCGTTCAAGTCCGACATCATCAATCCGCCGAAGCCGCAGCTGGTGCTCGTCGATCACAACGAGCTGGCGCAGGCGGTGCCCGGGGCGGACGAGGCCGAGATCGTCGAGGTGCTCGACCACCATCGGCTCGGCGGCGGCCTGAAGAGCACGCAGCCGATCCGGTTTCTGAACGAGCCGGTGGGTTCCACGTGCACGCTCGTGGCGCGGCAGTTTCGCGCGGCGGGGCTCGCGCCCACGCCGGCGATCGCGCTCTGCATGGCCTCGGGCATCATCTCGGACACGCTGCACCTGCGGTCGCCGACGACGACGGACGTCGATCGCGACGTGCTCGAGTGGCTCGCGGGCCGGTGTGGCGTCGATCTCGACCTGTTCGTGAAGGAGTTTTTCGCGATCGGCTCGGCTCTGCGGTCGAAAACGGCCACCGACGTGATCCGCGAGGACTGCAAGGAGTTCACGGAGCACGGCGTGCGGTTTTCGATCTCACAGATCGAGGAGACGGGGTTCGATCTGTTCTGGGAGCGGAAGGACGACCTGCGGGCGGCGCTCGAAACGTTCGCCGACAAGCAGCGGCTCGACTTCGCCGCATTGCTCGTCACCGACGTCGTGAGCAACGGCTCGCTGCTGCTGTTGTCGAAGGAGTCCGAGGCTTTCGAGGACACCAACTATCCGCGGCTCGACCGCAGCCTGTACGCGCTCGAGAACATCGTGAGCCGCAAGAAGCAGCTCCTGCCGCTGATCTCGCAGTTGCTGTCGTAATGCGACGGATTGGCGACCGGGACGGTCGCCCCACGTGGGGCAAGCGTCCCGCTTGCCGAAACCGTGGGGCAAGCGTCCCGCTTGCCGAAACCGTGGGGCAAGCGTCCCGCTTGCCGGGAGTTGACTCCAGATTGGCGACCGGGACGGTCGCCCCACGCTTGCCGTCACAACTTCCCCGCCGGAGTGTCGGCGGCGAGGCGTTCGATCATGTCGCGGCAGGCCCGCTCGACGGCCGTCTGCCACTGGGCGTCGCTGAGTCCCGCGTTCATCTCGGGCCGGGAGTGGGCGAAGATCACGTCGCGGGCGCTGACGACGAGGGCGCCGAGGCCGTCGGCGTGGAACGCGCCGCGGACGTCGGCCGCGCGGCCGCCCTGTTTGCCGAAGCCGGGCACCAGAATCCATGCATGCGGCATCGTCGCCCGCAGCGTGTCGAGTTGCCGCGGCCACGTGGCCCCCACGACGGCCCCGACCGCGCCATACCTCCCGCCGTCGGCCGTGCGATGGGCGAGCTGTTCCACGCCCGCAGCCACATGCTCGAAGATCGTGCAATCACCCGACACGAGATCCTGAAAATCCCTGCTCCCCGGGTTCGACGTCTTCACGAGGATGAAGATGCCGGCGCCGCGCTCGTGGGCGGTCTTCACGAACGGATCGACGGCGTCGAGGCCGAGGTATGGATTCACGGTGAGGGCATCCGCCGCCCACGGACCGGCAAGCCAGCCGTCGGCGTAGGCCTCGGCCGTGGAGCCGATGTCGCCGCGTTTGCCGTCGGCGAGCACGAGGAGTCGTTTTTCCCGTGCGTGGGAGATCACCTCGGCGAGGGCGGTCATACCGTGGGGGCCGAGGCCCTCGAAGCAGGCCAGTTGTGGCTTGACGATCGGCACGAGCGGTGCGACGACGTCGATCACTTCGCAGCAGAACCGTGCGAAGGTGGCGGCGAGTTCCTTGGGCTCGAGGGTCGCGGTCCCGGCGAACGTGGCCGGCAGCGCGTCGCGGCGCGGGTCGAGCCCGACGCAGGCCGGTGTTTTGCGGTCCCGGATGGCGGCAGAGAGCCGGTCGGAGAAGGAGGCGGTGGGGTTCATGGGGGGCATGGGGCTCATGGAATCCCAAGTGTGTCCCGCGGGGAATCCGTTGGCGAGGGGGCGCTGCGATCAACTGGTTTTTGCGCCATTCGCGGCCGTAGGGTTCCGGAGGCCGTCGGCGGTGTGCGGGCGGCCCATTCCCGGCCAGGACGCCGTTTCTCGAAGTGCCGGAGGTGATCATGGGACACGTCGATCCGAATCGTCTGGGCATCGTGCTGGCGGTGGTGCTGTCGGGCTGGCATGCCGTGTGGGAGGGGCTCGTGGCCGCGGGTGTGGCGCAACGAGTGGTCGATTTCGTGTATCGGCTGCACAGCGTGAAGGCGGAGATGGTGATCGGGCCGTTCGATGCCGGTCGGGCCGGGCTGTTGCTCCTGCTCACAGCGGGGCTCGGCTATGCGGCTGGAGCGGTGGCGGCGCTGCTCTGGAACTGTCTGGGCGCGGTCTGTGAACGCGGCAAACCGACGTCGGCCGCGCGGGCATGAGGCAGGGCCGTGGCCGGCGGAGCCTGCGGGCCTGGCGTACGAACCCGTGTTGATGGGCGGGCCGCGTTGTGCGATAGTGTGGCCGTCAGGGTGCCGGCGTGATCCGCGTGGGCACTTCTGACGGTTTCGGGGCGTGGCGCAGTCTGGCTAGCGCGCTTGACTGGGGGTCAAGAGGTCGCAGGTTCAAGTCCTGTCGCCCCGACTCACGGCAGATGCCGTGAAAAGTAGATCGAGCGAAACCTGCCGACGGTCGGCAGTGCCATTCGGAATGGTCGAAATCGGTACACCGTAAACGGGTACGTACCGATTCCATTCGGAGGGTACTGCAATGGGCCGAAGGAAGCGCGGCGAAGAGCCGCAGATGAGGTTTCATGCTCACAGCGGACAGGCTCGGGTCCGCGTCGACGGGAAGGTGATCTACCTTGGACCGTGGGATTCGCCCGAGGCCAAGGCGAACTACCACCGCCTGCTCGTCGAGTGGCACGGGAGATCGCTCGACCAGGCGGCGCCGCCACCGCCACCACCATCATCGCCGCCGGCTCGGCCCGTCGATGAACCGGCGCCACCCGCCGGTCTCACGCTCGCCGAACTGTGCCTGCTCTGGATCGCCGCCTGCCAGAAGAAGTTCACCCGGAAGGACGAAGGATAGGTCGGCCAATGGCACTTCGGCAAGCGTCGGCCGAGC
>RFUD01000153.1 GCA_009923125.1 Planctomycetia bacterium | reverse complement strand
ATCCACGCCGCCAACGTTCACTCTGAGCCAGAATCAAACCCTTCAATTTGTTGCTTGCCATCCACGGCCTGCTTTCGCCGGCCGCTTCTGTTTTGCGTGACGATGCACGGCGTCGCCATAGCGAGCCGCACACCGCCGGAGGCAAATCGAGGTATTCGATCTGTCTACATTTCATCAGTTCCCGACCAGACTGCAGACCGACACCCGAGGGTGCCGAGCGTGCCATCCAGTCGGTGCCGGTCACACGATCGCGTGCCGGCCGAAACCGAAAGAGATCAACTGCCGAATTGTCAAAGAACTTCCCTCCGAAGAACACCGAAGTGCTCATCAGCGAGACCTCGAAATCTAGCAGGCTTCCAGAAGGAGTCAACGCCCCCCAGAGGCCGAGCCTCGAAAAATCGGTCTGCCAGACCGGCCGATGCCAGTCGTAGGGCATCTCAATGGTACGGCCCGCCCGACCGGAGTGTTCGTCGCCTGCCGGAAAATTTTTCTCGACCGGCCTGACCGAACGGCCGGGCGGCTTTTTGAGGCTATTTTTCAGCGTCGAGGACGACGGCCACATCCAACCGATGCCCCTCGCGTTCGACCGTGATCAGCACTTGGTCGCCGGGGTTTTTGGCATCGATGGCCGACAGAAAGTCGTCGGCCGTCTTCACCGCCTCGCCGGCGACCGCCACGACGAGATCGGCGCCGGATCGATCGACCCGCTCGAACTCGGCGATGAACGGCCCTTGCCTGCGTCGCTCGCGAATCACCCGAAACCCTCGAATCCCGGCCCGCTCGGCGGGTCCCTCCGGCGACAGCGACGCCACCAGAAGCCCGCGATCGGTCTGGTAGACCCGGGCGATCCCCGCGTCGGGCCGGACGACTTTCCCGGCCTGGATGAGCTGCGGCACGATGCGCGCGAGCGTCCCGACAGGGATCGCGAAGCCCACGCCGGCGCTCTGGCCCGTGCGGCTGGCGATCGCCGTGTTCATGCCGATCAGACGACTGGAACTGTCCAGAAGCGGCCCGCCGGAGTTGCCCGGATTGATCGCCGCGTCGGTCTGGATGATCGACTTGATCGTGCGGCCGGTCCGCGTCGGCAGGGAACGATTGAGGCTGGAGATGATGCCGGTCGTGAGCGTCCGTTCGAGACCGAACGGGTTGCCGATCGCGAACACCCGCTGCCCCACCCGCAGGTTGGCGGACGAGCCGAACGTCACCGGCACCAGCACGTCCGGGGGCGCCGCAACCCGGATCACGGCCACATCGGTCGCCGGGTCCGCGCCCACGAGCACCGCCTGGTGCGACGAGCCGTCGAACAGCAGCACTTGGATCTCCTTCGCCCCCTCCACGACGTGGTAATTGGTGAGCACGTGCCCCAGTTTGTCGAGCACGATCCCCGACCCGGCCCCTTCGCTCGGCACTTCGAGGAGAAACAGTCCCGTCGGGACCGTGGCCTTCGTATTGATGTTCGCGACGCTGCGGTTGACCGCGTCGTAGACGGCGATGTTGGTCCGTTCGTCCGGGGTGAAGTCCCGTTCCTCGGCCTCGTGGACGGGCAGCGACTGCCCCGCTGCGCACCGCCACGACAGGCCCAAGAACCCCGCCAAGGCGACCAGCAGGATCCTGCGGTAGACCCCGTGCATGATTCGCTCGTCTGCACGCATCGTCGCCGTCCGCCTTGATCGGTTGTTCGCTTGCCTGGCCGTTCTCGGCGCCGCATCCGCGCGGCGACTTGATCACCGCAGTATCGCGGCTTCCGCCGCCCCCTCCAATCCCGGTGCCGCCTGGCAATCTGGGTACAATGAGGAGGCGTGCCGGTGGCGGCGAATCAGCGACGTCTTCGGGGTTTTGGCCGCAGAACGACGTTGGCGTGGACGGCACCACGAAATATGCTCTCGCCCAAAGCCGACCCCCGGCCCTGCATCGAGTTCGTCTGGAGGGATCATGTCCACCCGCATTGTCTGTCTGCTCGCGACCCTCGTGGCGCTGACCATGTCGCCGGCGATGCCGCGAGCGGAGGATCCGCTCTCGGTGTCGTTCACGGAACGTTTCGGCGGCAGCGACTTCGCCCCCCCGGTCGTGGCGATCGGCCTGCGTGCCCAGGGCGTGCCGACGGTGGCACAGGCCGTCGAAGTCGTCGTGCTCGTCGACACGTCGGCCAGCCAGACCGGGGAGCATCGCAGCCGCGCTCTGGAGGCTGTTCGCGGCCTGCTCGAAAAGGCTCGGCCCCATGATCGGTTCCGGATCGCCGCCGTCGATGTGACCTGCACGCCGCTCGACACGGGATTCGCCACGGTATCGGGGGCTGAAACCGAGGCCGCGTTGCAGGCCCTCGCCGAACGGACGCCGCTGGGATCGACCGACATCGTGGGCGTCCTCACGGCGGCCGCGGAATTGTTCGATGCACCGGCCGCCGGCCGCGCGATCGTCTACGTGGGCGACGGGCCGGGGTTGAACGGCATCGACGCGGCCGACTTTTTCACCCTCCAGGAAAACCTGCGCGGCAGGCGGATCGCCGTCTCGAGCGTCGGGATCGGCGACCGCGTGAACTGGCCGTGCCTGGCGGCGCTCGCCAGCGCGACGGGAGGCATGCTCCTCGTCCCCGAGGAGGGCACGCCCGCTCGCGACGCCGGGGCCCGCGTCGGCTCGCTGGCCATAGCCCCCGTGCTGTGGCCTGAAGACGTGGTGCTGTCGGCGAAGTCGCCGGTATCCGAGTACCGCGGTCTGCCCGGTCTGCTGCCGCCGCTGCGATCCGACCGCGACTCCGTCCTCCTCGTCGGCGGGCGACTCGAGGACGGGCAGCTCGACCTCTCCCTGGAAAGTCCGGCCGAGGGACATCGCCGGCGATCCATCACGGTGTCGGTGCCGCGGTGCGAGCCGCGGCAGGAAAACGCCTACCTCGGTGAACTGTTCCGCAACGCGTTCCCCAACAACGGGGCCTTTCTCCCGCTCGTCGGACGCGAGGGCCTCGACCTCGCCCGCTCGACGATCCGTACCGAGGCGGCCGCCCTGGCGGCCCTCGCGAAGCAGGCGGAGGCCACCGGTGCCCATGAGTCGGCGTTCCGGCTCGCGGTCGCGTCGCTTCGCCGCGACCCTGACAACGTCGATGCCGCTCTGGTCCACACGGTCGCCTCGAAAAAGATGACCGCCGAGACTCCCGTGGGGCTGGCCCGTGAGCCCGAGGACGCCGGAGACGCCCCGGCCGATCCCGCTGCAGCCGACACCGAACGGCTGCCACCACCGGCCGTGGCCGCCGCGCCAGAGCCCGCCGCACCTGCACGCGACATCACGCACGATCCCGAGGAACTGGCAACGCTCAACCGGATGCGCAAGGTGCGGGCCCAGCAGCTCGAGCAGGAGACGGCGGTCCGCCTGCGCAACGCCCGGCAGCGCATGGCGGTGGATCCCGACCTGGCCCGGGCCGACCTCAAGGAACTGCAACGCACGGTGCAGGCGTCCGACGACCTCGACGACGCCCTGCGCAACCGCCTGCTGCGGCAGATCGAAATCAGCGTCCGCGAGTCGGTCGTGCGGTCGCGGGAAAAGGCGGAGTGCGACCTGGCCGCGGAACGCAGCCGGGCCATCGGCCGCGAGCGGATGCGGCTCGACGAGGACCTGCGGCGCCGGGAGGACCGGATCAAGCAGCTCACCGAGCGCTACAACGCCCTCGTCGAGGAGGGGATTCGCATCGGCTACGACCGCGCCGAGCGGTATCCGGCCGTCCTCGGCGACAATACCCGGCTGTTCTACGACACGATCACGCGGACCGACCGGCCGACGACCGTGTTCACGGAAGCGGAGCGGCTTCCGGGCGAGGAACTGATGGAGGAGGCGCCGGAGTTGTTCGCCAACCATCCGGTGCCGATGACGGCGCGGGTGCTCGCCCGCAAGGCGTTCGTCGAGGCCCGAATCCGCGACTACGACGCGGAGAACGTGCGCACGAAGCGCGACATCGAGCGTGGATTCATGGACTGCCTGCATCAGTGCGACGTGGCCGCGATCCCGATGCCCGACGAGCCGCCGATGATGTACCCGAGCGCCGCCCGCTGGCGGGAACTGACGAAAAAGCGGGAGCGCTACAAGTCGGTGGACCTCGCGAACCCGGGGAGCAACGAGCAGAAGATTTACGACGCCCTGGAAAAGCCCGTGCAGAACTTCGAATTCACGGAGACCCCGCTGCGCGACGTCATCGCCCAGATCCAGGATGCACAGGGCATCCCCGTGCAGATCGACACCAAGGCCTTCGAGGATGCGGGCCTCGATCTGGAGACCCCCGTCACGAAGAACCTCTCCGGCATCTCGCTCCGCTCGGCCTTGCGGTTGCTGCTCGGCGATCTCGACCTCACGTACCTCGTGAAGGACGAGGTCCTGATGATCACGACCAAGGACAAGGCGGCCGAGACGATGGTCGTCAAGGTGTATCCCGTGGCCGATCTCGTGATTCCCGTGAACCCCCAGGCGGGCATCAACCCGTTCCAGACCGGTGGCGGACTCGGCGGCGCCGGCGGCATCAACAGCGGACAGGGTGGCGGACTCGGCGCGGGCGGCGGCATGATGGGCGGCGGCATGGGCGGCGGTGGCGGCATGTTCCAGATCGCGGACGCCCGCGACCGGATCGGCCGCAACGCAAAACCGGCGGTCCCTCCGGCCGACCGTACGGCTGCCAAGCCCGACCCGGCCGCGGTGCCCATGGCGACGTCCGGGGCCGGCGATGTCAGCCTGCCCACAGACGTGATCGAGTCGCGGAACCTCCGGGGGGCGATCGCGCGCTACCTGGCGGCGCGGCCGCCGAAGACCGCACCGGCCGGGGATGACTCCGAAGGCACCGGACAGGGAACAGCCGCGAGCCCGGATCTCGGGCCCGAACAGGCCGCTGCGAAACAGCAGGATGAGCGTGACCTGGCGATGCGGCTCGCCCGCATCCGCGTCACGGCGGCGGAGCTCGGCAAGGAAGGGAGGTACGAGCGGGCGGCGGAGCTGATCTCGGCCACCATCTCAGCCGGCCATGCGGAGTCGTGGATGTACGAGGCCCTGGCCGTCGCCCTCGAAGCGGCGGGGCGGCCCAAGGCCGAGGTCGAGCGGGCGTTGCTCTCCGCGGCCGACTTCGCGGCCACCCCGACGGAGTTGTTGTCGCTGGCCAACTACCTCGCCCGGTTTGGCTCGCTGCAGCAGGCGATTCGCGTCTGCAAGCAGGTGACGCGGCTCGATCCCGCAAATCGTGAAGCCTACGCCATCGGCATGGGGCTCGCCGCCCGCGCCGAAGACGTGTCCTCGCTCCGCTGGGCATGTGCCGGCGTGCTGTCCCACGAATGGCCCGCCAACCAGCAGGACGTGGCTGTCCGGGCGGCCCGGCTTGCCAAGGCCACGATCGAGAAACTCAAGCAGGATGGCAAGGCGGAAGAGGCGGCGGTGTTCCAGTCCGCCATCGACGAGGCGCTCGTGCGAGACCTCGAGGTGGAACTGTCCTGGAACGGCGACGCCGACATCGACCTCATCGTGGAGGAGCCCCCAGGCACGGTCTGCTCGCTGTCCGCGCCGCGGTCAACCTCGGGTGGGACGCTCCTGGGAGACACGTCCGCCGCGGTCGATCAGGCCAACGCGACGCAGCGCGAGCGGTATGTCGCCCCGCAGGCGTTCCCGGGCCGGTACCGGATTCTGGTCCGGCGCGCGGTCGGCAAGGTCGCGGCCGACACGGTCACCGCCGAAATGACACTTCACAAGGGGACCGCTCGCGAGCAGAAGCTCAAGCGGCAGGTGCCGCTGGGCGCGGACGAGGTGCTGCTGACGGTGGAACTGCCGGAGGGTCGGCGGCGCGAGCCGTTGCTCGACGCCCAGGTGGCCCAGGACGTCGCCGTGCAGCAGAACATCGGCCGGGCGATCCTCGCGCAGCAGTTGGCCGGGATCGACGACCCGGCTGCCGCTGCATCGCTCTCCCAAAGCCGCGGCGGCAGCGGCCCCCAGCCGGTGCCCGGCCTCCCGTTCGGACGGGGTGGCGCGACGGGGTATCAGCCGGTGATCACGACACTGCCGGAAGGCACGAACCTGTTCGCGATGGCCGTCGTTTCGGCTGACCGCCGCTACGTCCGGGCCACGGTCACGCCGCTGTTCTCCGGTGTGGGTCAGGTGACGCAGTTCAATTTCGCCGGGGGCGGAGCTGGCGGAACGGGTGGTGCCGGCGGTGCCGGCGGTGC
>RFUD01000152.1 GCA_009923125.1 Planctomycetia bacterium | reverse complement strand
GACCGAGAAGTACGTCGTGCGCGTGCCCCAGAAGGTCACGAAGCAGGTGTGCGTGAAGGTCAAGAAGTGCGTCGAGGAGCAGGTCCCGGCCGGTGACGCGGGCGCTGCCTGCGGCAACGGCGGCAACGGCGGTCGCGGCCACAAGGGCTGCCTCCGCGGCTGCAAGAAGGGCTGCTAGTTGTTCCGCGGCCTCACCGCCGCAGGATGACGCGTAAGCAACGGGCGGGGCGGACGACGGCGTCCGCCCCGCCTTCGTTTTTCGGCATGGATTCTGCACCGGGTCGGCCTCGGTTCACTTGGCGAGCGCCGGCTTCGGGCTCCCCGTACCCCATCGCCGGACGTTCGCTTCGGGCATCCTGCCCTTCGCTCACTCGACTCCGACGGCGCTTCGCCATCCTGGCTCCGCTTGTCTGCTTACGCCGGCTCCCGGGGTACGGGGATCCCGAAGCCTCCTCAACTGGAAAGGGGAAGGCTCGGGGTTGCCCCTACCATCGAGCCGGCGTATGTGACCAGCGCAGGCAGGATGCCGGAGCGCAGGCACATCCGAGCGAACGAAGGCCAGGATGGCCGCAGTGAGCATCCGGCGAGATGGTATGGGGCAACCCCGAGCCGGCGCGGTCCCCGTCTGCTATCCTCTCCCCCATGCAACACTGGCTGATGAAAAGCGAGCCCGAGGTGTTTTCGATCCGCGACCTGGCGAAGAGCCCGCGGAAGACGACGCACTGGGAGGGCGTGCGCAACTACCAGGCGCGAAACTTCCTGCGGGCGATGAAGAAAGGCGACCGCGCCCTCTTCTACCACTCGAACGCCGCTCCACCCGGCGTCGCCGGCGTCGTCGAAATCGTCCGCGAGGCCTATCCCGACCCGACGGCCTGGGACCGGAAGAGCGACTATCACGACCCGAAGGCATCGCCGGAGAACCCGATCTGGTCGATGGTGGACGTGAAGCTCGTGCAGGTCTTTCCCCGCGAGGTGCCGCTCGACGAACTCCGCGGCGCGAAGGCTCTGGCAGGCATGGAATTGCTCCGCCGCGGCAGCCGGCTCTCCGTGACTCCCGTCACCGCGGCCGAGTTTCGCACGATCGAGCAACTGGCGGCCAAGCGGGCATAATGGCGGGCATGCCCTGCCGGATCGAATCGACGTCCGTGCCGCCGTCCGAGCCAGGCTCGCCGGCGACGAGTCCGCTGCCCGAGTGCCTGGCCTGGATCGAGGGGGAGATCGACGCCCTCCGCGCGGCGGGCCTGGAGCGCGGCGCCCGCGTCCGCGAAGGGCGGCAGGGAGGGGAGGTGTGCCTCGACGGGCGGACGCTCCTCAACTTCGGATCCAACGACTACCTCGGCTACGCCGGCGACGTGCGACTCACGAAGGCTGCGTCCAAGGCCTCGTGTGCCGAGGGGTTTGGCGCGGGCGCCAGCCCGCTCGTGAGCGGCCACTCCGCGGCCCACGCGGCACTCGAACGTGCGATCGCAAGCCTGCTCGCCGTCGAGGCGGCGCTCGTCTTTCCCAGCGGCTTCGCCGCCAACACCGCCACGATCGCCGCCCTCGTCGGGCCCGCCGACTTCATCGCCAGCGACGAGCGCAACCACGCGAGCATCATCGACGGCTGCCGGCTCTCCAGGGCCCGCATCGGCATCTACAGGCACCGTGATCTCGGCTCGCTCGAGGCGGTCCTGTCGATGGCCCACGAAGCGCGCCGAAGGCTCGTCGTCACCGACACGCTGTTCTCGATGGACGGCACGATCGCCCCGCTGGCCGCCCTCTGCGACATCGCCCGGCGGCACGACGCCATGCTGTTCGTCGATGAGGCCCACGCCACCGGCGTCTTCGGCCGGCGTGGCGGCGGCCTGGTCGAGGAGACGAACACCGCCGACGGGGTCCACGTCCGCGTGGGCACGCTCTCCAAGGCGCTCGGGGCCGCGGGCGGTTTCGTCGCCGGCAACGCCCGGCTCATCCACTGGCTGCGGCATGCCGCGCGGGCCTGGATCTTTTCCACGGCCCATCCGCCCGGCGTCGCGGCTGCCGCCACGCGGGCGATCGGTCTGGTGGGCGAGGAGCCCCGGAGACGGACGGAACTCCGGGGCCGGGCCGCCGAGTTCGCGGGCCGGTTGCGGACCGCAGGGCTCGACATCGGCGCGGCCGAGGCGCAGATCGTGCCGATCATCGCCGGCGCCCCGTCTGCGGCCGTGGCCCTCGCGGAACGACTCGCCGCCGAGGGCTTTTTCGTGCCGGCCATCCGGCCGCCGAGCGTGCCCCGCGGCGGGAGCCTCGTGCGGGCGAGTCTGTCCTGGCTCCACGACGACAAGGATCTCGACCGCCTCGCGGCGGCGCTTGCCACCCATGGCCGCTGACCAGCCCGACGCGTGGTGCGTGATCGGCGCGGGGCCGTCGGGACTCACGGCACTCAAGAATCTCCGCGCCGTGGGGATCGCAGCGGAGTGTCTCGAACGCGAAGAGGGACTCGGCGGCAACTGGCGGTTCGGCTCCCCCTCGTCGCGCGTCTTCGCCTCGACCCGCCTCATCAGCTCGCAGCGGCTCACGGAGTTCACCGACTACCCGATGCCGCGGGAGTGGCCGGCCTATCCGGATCACCGCCAGTGCCTGGCGTATCTCGAGGGCTATGCCAGGCACTTCGACCTCCTGCCGCACATCCGCTGCGGCACGGCCGTCGAGCGGATCGAGCGGCCGCCCGCCGGCGGCCCGGGGTGGCTCGTGCGTTCCGCAGGCGGCAAGCAGACCCGCTACGCCGGTGTGGTGATCGCGTCGGGCCACAACCGCGAGCCGCGCTGGCCGGCGATCGCGGGGCGTTTCACCGGCAGGCTCCTCCACGCGGCCGACTACAAATCCCCCACGCACCCCGTCGAGATCGCGGGGCAGCGCGTCCTGGTGATCGGCGGCGGCAACTCCGGCTGCGACATCGCCGTCGAGGTCTCGCAGCACGCCTCCCGGACGGTGCATTCGACGCGGCGCGGCTATTACGTCGTGCCCCGGTTCGTGCTCGGCCGGCCCGCCGACCTCCGCGGCGAGCGACTCCTCGCCCTCGGGGCACCGGCGTGGCTGCGGAGACTGGTCGGACTGCGGGCGATCGACCGCACGCTCGGCCTGCCCTGGCGACACGGCCTGCCCCGGCCCGACCACCGGCTGTTCGAAACCCATCCGGTCGTCAACGCCGAACTGTACGACCGCATCGCCGGCGGCGCGATCGCGCCGGCGGCCGACGTGGCGGCGTTCGCCGGCGGGGACGTCGTGTTCGCCGACGGCACGCGCGAGGCCTTCGACGTCGTGGTCTGCGCCACCGGCTACCGGATCGAGCATCCGTTCATCGACGCGGAACATCTCGGCGCCGCGACCGGCGGGTCCGATGCCGTTCCCCGGTTGTTCCTCCACCTGCTCCATCCGCACCACGACGACATCGCGGTGGTGGGCCTAATCCAACCCGACAGCGGCCAGTGGGGGATCACCGACGTGCAGTCCCAGGTGGTCGCCCGGATGGCGCTGGCGGCCCGTGCGGCGCCCGGGGCCGCGGCCTGGCTGTACCGACAGCGCAGGCGACCGCCGCCACGGCAGGCGATCGCCTACCTCGATTCCCCGCGGCATCGCCTCGAGGTCGAGCACTTCTCCTACCGCAGGCGGCTGGAGCGGATCGTGAGGGGGCTGGACCGCCGGCTGTTCGGGCCGCGTGTCATGGCGCGTGTCACGGCGCGTGTCACGGCGCGGGCTCGTTCGCCGGCTGTGGATTGCCGAACAACTCCTCGAGCCCGCGGCCGAGCCCGTCCTTGATCACGGCCTCGGCCGTGTTCTCCACGATCCGGCCGACGACCCGGTCGATGGCCGCGGCGTCGAACTGCGGCCGCTCGACCGTGCCCTTGAGCGGGATCACCAGCGGCGTCCTCAGCAATTGTCCGACGACCGGCGTCGAGCCGGCGATGTCGCCGCGCAGCGCGACCTCGGCGGCCATGGCGAGCGTCCCGTCGGCGCCGACGCTGCCGGCCGACCGCACGACGAGCTGCCCCATCTCCATCACCAGCCCCTCGTGCCACAGCCGCCGCTCGGCGAGCCGCATCCGCACCGGCTCCGGACGCACCCGCAGCAGCACCACCTTGTCGCCGAAGGCGAACCGTGGGTCGATGAGCGTCTGGAGTTTCACCAGCAGCGTGGCCAGCGGCCCCAGCGGGCCACCGGGCGTGACTTCGGTGTTTTCGAACACCAGTTGGCCGGCGAACTCGCCGCCGGCAGGGTCGGCGAGCGGCACTCTCGCGCCGGCGACGTCGATGCTCACCACGCCCTGCGTGCGGGTGGAGCGGCCGACGAGCGGGACGGCCCACGCCAGCCACTCGTCGCAGAAGCGACCGGCGAGCGCGACGCGGTCCACCACGCGGCCCGGAGGCACGACGAGTTCGCCGGGCAGCGGCACGAGCCTGACCCACGGCGCGCCGCGCAGCCTGCCCCCCGCGGCCGCCAGTTCGAAGGGCCCGAACGTCAGCTGACCCTCGAACAGACGGACGTCGACGGCGCCGGGCTCCACGCGGATGCCGTCGATGTCGGCCATCGCCCAGGCGGCCGACGTCTCGACCGACAGGGATCGCAACCACGCGCCGCCTCCCGACGCGGGCCGGGCGACCGGCAGTTTCGCCACCGCCACGTTCCCGGGGGCGACACGATCATCCCGCGATCGCATCGCCGACAGCCAGTTGTCGGGGAGCGGCACCTCCCCCCGACGCTCCGCGGCTTCGGTCGGGCGCGGAACCCTGTTCGCCACCGGCGCGAAATCCTCTCCGACGACCGCCTGCACGAGGGAATCCAGCGGTGCCCGCACCATCACCGGCCGGGCTCCGGAACCGGCCAGTCGCACCTTGCCGCCGGTCCAGGGCAGCAGGAGTCGGGAGACGAGATCCCAGTCGTACGTGACGGTCCCCGCGAGCGTGACGAGGCGACGGGTCGAACATTCGTCGATGGCGCCGGCGGCGGCCATGCCGAGCGTGGCCGAATCGACCGCCAGCCGATTGATCGCCAGCCGCTCGGCGGCCCCTGCCGCCGACGGACGGGTCACCTCCACGAGCACCCGGGCCCGCGGCTCGTTCCAGATCGGCTCGGCGGCCGCCCCACCCCGGCCGCCCCGCGCGAGCGAGAGCTGATTGCCGGTCGCCTCCACGAGCAGGTTGGTGCCGCCGGGGGTGTCGAGCACTTCGAGGGTGCCCCAGGCGCGGCCGGCGGCGGGCCAGGTCTCCGCGAGATCGGCCTCGACGAGCCACCGTTCCAGGCGGGCCACGTCGGCCTGCCACTGCACCCTCCCTCGCAGCCGACGACACCTCGAGCGTGCCGCCGGTCGGATCGAACACGCCGGCCCCCGTGGCCACGAGCCGCGGCTCGGCGATCCGGCGGCCGACGCCGACGGCGGTGAGCTTCTCGATCTCGGCGCCGGCCCGCGTGACCTGCCAGCCCCGCTCGGTCAGGGCGAGTGCCGCCGAGGCCTGCAGTTTGCCCCCCAACTCCCACGCCCGCAGCCACCCTCCGCCGGCGAGCGTCACCAGCCGCGCCTGCCAGCGATGCAGGTCGCCCGCGAGCGCGACGTCGGCCGACACGGTCTCCGACTGCGGGGCCGGGCGGAGCACAGGGGTGACGGGCCGGTGCGCACCGCCGGTCGCGAGTGCGGCGACGTTGACGAGCGCCGCGCCCGTCTGCGTCACCTCCAGCCGGTCGTCCCGCGCCCGCACCACCGCATGGCAGGCATCGACCACCGCCGTTCCCGGACCGAGACTGCCGCTGCCCTCCGCCTCGATCACGATCTCGTCGTCGCTCCATTCCGGCCCATCGGGCATGCGGCAGGAGAACTGCGCGAGGCTCGCGGAGAGCCGGGCCGTCGACGTGCCGGGCTCGCCTGCGGCCTCGACGTCGAGCCGTCCGCGGGCCGTGCCCGCGAGCTTCATCCCATCCAGATCGATCACCTCCCCGGCTTCCGCCACGAGCCGGCCGAGATCGACCGTCCACTGTACTCCCAGCGCGGCGGCGTCGCCCGCTGCCGAGAGTTCGACGGCGCTCGACGTGATCCGGGCTTCCTCCAGCCGCAGCCGCTGGTCCGGTCCGGGCGGCATCCGGCCGCGCAGCCAGGCCGAAAAGGGATCGTTCCAGCGCAGCTGTCGCTCCCCCTGCACCGCCGCCAGGTCGCGGGCCGACGCCCGCACC
>RFUD01000151.1 GCA_009923125.1 Planctomycetia bacterium | reverse complement strand
CCGCAGGCTCACCGTGCTTGACGCGGCCTGTGAGAGCCGCAGGGTGATGGCCGCGTTTTTCGTGCCGGCGTCGCCTTCGGTGATCGTGACGTCGTCGATCGAGATCGACGGCGGCGTGACGGCCATCATCGACCGCGGCTCGAGCGTTTCCGACGACAGGCTGTGGCCGGTCTTTTTGAGGGCGGCCGTCATGCGCCGCTTGAAGCCGCGGCGAAGTTGCCGCGAGGAGAAGCGAAACCGGTCGAGGTTGAAAAAGTCGCTGCCGGTGCTGCCGTCCATAGGGATGCTCCTTCGCGTTCTGCGGTTGCCCCCGCCGCTGGAATCTGTACGCCTCACAAACGTTCGCCGGACAGCGCTGCGATCGGCGATGGAACCGCGACTGCCGCCCCGGCGATGGAGGGGAGACGGGTTTCATTCGGAGAAAACGGGGGTCGCCACCGGCGGCGTTCATTCGCCGTTCATCGTTGATTCAGGCGGCATACACGGCGGGAGATGAATGGGCGGTGGAAAAAATCCCGCCGGCGACGGGACACTTGGTACGCCCGCACACGCACCAGGTCCGGAGGCGTGTTCCTGCAACCTGTCAGCCCCCACCGCACGCGATATCGCGGGGTGAGCCGGGGAGACTGGGCGATCCGGGGTCGATGCGGCAAGCGGCTGTGGGCCGTTCCGTCCGCAGAATCGGAAAAATCCGCCGAAGATCACCCGCCTGCGCTGTCGATACAGACCGCTGTGGCTGAGTCTGGTCACGGGTCATGTACCCCGCTCGCCGTCGCACCACCAAAACCCCGCATGCATCAGCCCCCTGTCACGCTCGTCGCCCCCTGCGTTCGCCGACGTGCCTGCGTGGCTCTGGCCTGCGCCGCCGCGGCGCTCGGCCAGGGCGGCATCCGCGCGAGCGAACTGATGCCCGCGATCCCCGGCACTGCGAGCCGGCCCGCAGCGGTCGCGCGGACGGGTGTCGCTCATGCTCCGCACCAGCCGGCCTCGGTCCGGGCTCACGCAGCGCCCCGGCCCTGCGGTGGCGAGTGCGGCGGGGGACAGTGCCGGCACGGCGGCTGCCGCCATGGAGCCTGCGAGGTACCCGGATGTCCGGCCTGCTGCCCCGTCCGTCCCGCGAGTTTCGGGTTTTACGGAACGCAATGGCGGACCTGGCCCGGTCAGGGCGCGATGCAGGCGGCGTACGTCGAGCCGGCCGCGCCCGTGATGCCGCCGAAATCGGAGGTCCCGTCGGCCGACGAGGAGTCACCGACCAACGACGCGGAACCCGCGTTGCCCGAGGCCGACCTCGCCGCTCCGCCCGAACCGGCGCCGCCGGAATCGGCTCCAGCGACACTGCCGTCGCCCACCGAACCGGCGAAGACGACTCCGCCCGCTACCATCCCGCCTGCCGTGGAGGAGTCAACGCGGCCCGATGCACCAACGCCCGGCAAACAGCCTGCCGAGGAGACGCCCGAGCCGCGGCAGCAGTCTCGGGAAACCCCCTCTGAGAACCTGTTCGACGAGGCGGCGGTTCAGCGGCGGGCCCGCGAGCGGTTCGCGATCCTGCAGCAGTCCGCTCTCCACCAGGCGCGGATCCGCGAGGAGGCGCTGCGGCAGCAGGCGATCCGCCCGGCGAGGCTGCCGGGAGCGATCGCGACGGCCGATGGAACGACCCCGGTCGAGGCGTCGCCGCTGCCTGCCCCGGCACCGGTCGAGCAGTCGTCCAGCGCGCCATCGACGGTGACCCGCACCGCCCATCTGCAACCCGAGCCTGATCGTCGCGAACCGGACGCCGCCCGCAAGCGGCCACGCAATCCGCTCCGCTAGCTGTCAGTTGAAAAGCCCGCCCTGGCAATCCTGTTCGGCACGGCACATGCCGGACGGATGAATCGGCGTCGTGCGTGGCTCGGGGCCGCCAATGCCCCATCGCCGGACGTTCGCGGTGGCCATCGTGGCCACCGCTCCCTGCATGTCCGCTGCGCTTCGCCATCCTGGCTACGCTTGCTCCCATAGCCCGGCGCCGGGGCACCGGCAGCCCCTCGCCGGATTCGTCTACATTACCGCTCATGCAACCACTGCCTGCCGCGCCGATTTCGTGCCGCCGGGTGGGCGTGCGATTCCCCGGGGGCCGCGACGTCCTCGCGGGCGTCGATCTCGACGTGCCGGCCGGCGGCGTGGTGTCGCTCGTCGGCCCGAGCGGATGCGGCAAGACGACGCTGCTGCGGTGCGTCGCGGGATTGCAGCGGCCGACGACGGGCACGATCGAGCCGCGGCCGGAATCGCTGCCACCCGGGGCGCTGGCGTATGTGTTTCAGGAGCCGGCCCTGCTCCCCTGGCTCGACGCCGTGCACAACGTGATGCTGCCGCTCGACCTCATCGGCCGTGACGCGCCGGCGGGCCGCCGCGCGGCGGCCGAGCACTGGCTCGGCGAGGTGGGCTTCGGCGTTGACGATCGAGCGAAGCATCCGGGCCAACTCTCCGGCGGCATGAAGATGCGGGTGTCGCTGGCCCGCGCGCTGGTCACCGAGCCGGCGATCCTGCTGCTCGACGAGCCGTTCGCCGCGCTCGACGACCTGCTGCGGACGCGGCTCACGGAGCTCCTCCTCGACCTGCATGCCCGGCATCCGCGGACGATGGTCCTGGTCACGCACAACATCGGCGAGGCGATCATCGTGGGCGACGAGGTGTGCGCGATCGACCGCGGCCGGATCGGCGGCCGGATCGCGGTCGATCTTCCGCGGCCCAGGCCCGCCCGGGTCCGCGGCGGCGCGGCATTCAGCCGCCTCTACGACGCCGTGTGCGACATGCTCGCGGAGGCCGCCCGATGAGCCGTCCGCGTCCTCCCCTGCACCGGCTCGTGCTCGAGGCGCTGCCCGCCCTGGCGGTGGCCGTGGCCGTCGTCGCCTGCTGGCAGTGGGCCGTCGGCCACTGGAAGATCCCGGCCTACCTGCTGCCGTCCCCCGCGCAGGTGGCGACCGCGCTGTGGGAGAAGCGTGTCGTCCTCGGGCACGCCTTCTGGGTGACGGCCCGGGCGGCCGTCGCGGGCCTCGCCGCAGCCGCGGTCGTCGGCACGGCGCTGGCGATCCTGTTCAGTCAGTCGCGGCTCGTGCGCACCGCGCTCTATCCGTACGTGCTGTTTCTCCAGACCGTGCCGATCGTGGCGATCGCCCCGCTGCTCATCACGTGGAGCGGCTACGGGCAGCGGACGGTGATCCTCGTCTCCGCGATCATCGCGCTGTTCCCGATCCTGTCCAACATGACCGCCGGACTGTTGGCGCTCGATCCGAACCATCGCGACCTGTTCAGGATCTACCGCGCCGGCCGCCGGCCGACGCTCGTGCGGCTGCGGCTGCCGACGGCGATGGGTCATCTGGCCCTCGGCCTGCGGATCAGCTGCGGCCTCGCCGTGATCGGGGCGATCGTGGGCGAGTTCTTCGTCGGCCGTGGCGGTGATTTTCCGGGGCTCGGCGCGGTGATGGACCGCTGGCTGACGATGGGCAAGACCGACGCCCTCATGGCGGCCGTGCTGCTCTCGTCGCTGTTGGGCCTCGCGATGTTCGCGGCCGTCAACCTGCTGACGGACAGGTTGCTCGGCAAGTATGTTCAAGGGACCGGCGACTGAGCCGCGGGCCCCGGAGAGGATTGCATGCGTCGATTGATCATCCCGGCGGCCGCCTGCCTCCTGCTCGCGGGCTGCACCGCGGCGGACAAGCCCGCGGCCGACGCTTCCCACGGCACGCCGGTGGTGCTGCAGCTCAACTGGTTTCCGGAGGCGGAGCACGGCGGCTTCTACACCGCGCTCGTGGACGGTCTGGATGCGGCCGAGGGGCTCGCCGTCGAGATCCGCCCCGGCGGCCGCTCCGCCCCGATCGCCGGCGAGCTCGCCTCCGGCCGCGTGCAGTTTGCGGTGGCGAACGCCGAGGATGTCGTCATGTTTCGCAGCCAGGGGGCCGACATCGTGACGGTGATGGCGGCCTGCCAGCACCACCCGCGCTGCCTGCTCATGCGGTCGGACAGCGGCGTGAAGTCGTTCGGGGATCTCGGCCGGCAGGGGATGACGCTGCAGGTGCAGCAGGGGCACGCGTTCCTCGAATACATGCGGGCCAAGGGGCTGCTGGCCGGCGTCAAGGAGGTGCCCTACACCGGCGGCGTCTCCCTCACGGTGCGGGACCCGAAGATGGCCCAGCAGGGCTATGTCTATTCCGAGCCGCTCCTCGCGCGGCAGGCGGGGGTCGAGATCACCACGCTCATGCTCTCCGACATCGGGTTCGACCCCTATTCGAGCGTGCTCGTGACGACCGCCAAGCTCGTGCGGGAGCGGCCCGACCTCGTGCGGCGGATGGTGGCGGCGGCAACGCGGGGGTGGCAGCGCTACCTCGCCGATCCCGCGGCCACGAACAGGCGGCTGCTGGAGGTGAACCCCGAGGGTGTCACGGCCGAGATGCTCGATCACGGCGTGGCGACGCTCCGTGATCTGTGCCTTCCCGACGGCATGTCGCCGGAGCGGCTCGGCACGATGACGGCCGCCCGCTGGGACGAACTCCTGGCCCAGATGACGGCCCTCGACCCGACCCTCGCGGGCAAGGTCAAGGCCACCGACTGCTACACGCTCGACTTTCTTCCACAGCAAGAGTGAGTCACCCGCCGCGGCCCGCACGCTTGCCCGGTGCGGTAGAATCGGCGTGGAAGAACCATCCGGCATGAACGCCACGTCGCCAGCGACGCGTCATGCCCTCTCCGCCCCTCGACAAACTCGCGTTCTTCGGCAGTTACGTGCCGCGACGCTGCGGCATCGCCACCTTCACGCACGACGCGCGGTCGGCCGTCGCGGCCCACCTGCCCGACGCCGAGTGCCTGGTCGTGCCGGTGACCGAGGGCGGCGCGAGCCACGCCTACCCGGCCGAGGCCGCCTTCGAGGTCCGCGCCGACGATCCAGGATCGTTCGAACGGGCCGCCGCGTTCATCAATCTGTGGAACGCCGACGTCGTCTCCCTGCAGCACGAATACGGCATCTTCGGCGGGGAGGCGGGGAGCCACGTCCTGGCGTTCATGCGCGGCCTGCGGGCTCCCGTCCACACGACGCTCCACACCGTGCTCGCCCGTCCCTCGGCGGCCGAACGCCGCGTGATGGACGACGTGATCCGTCTCTCCGCCCGCCTCGCGGTGATGACCGAGCGCGGCCGCACGCTGCTCCGCGACGTGTACGGCGTGGCGGACGAGCGGATCGACGTCATTCCACACGGCATTCCCGACGCCCGGCCCGCGATCACCGCCGGGGCGAAGGACAGGCTGGGGCTCGGCGGCCGGCAGGTGCTCCTGACGTTCGGCCTGCTCTCGCCGGGCAAGGGCATCGAGCACGTGATCGAGGCCCTGCCGGAGATCGTCGCGCGGCACGGCGATGCGATCTACGTCGTGCTCGGCGCGACGCATCCGCAACTCGTGGCCCGGGAGGGGGAACGCTACCGGGATTCGCTCGTGCGGCGGGCGGCGGAACTGGGGGTGACCGGACACGTGGCCTTCCACGACCGCTACGTCGGCCTGCCCGACCTGCTCGCGTTCATCGCGGCGGCCGACCTCTACCTCACGCCCTACCTCGGCGAAGACCAGATCACCTCCGGCACGCTGGCCTACGCGTTCGGCTGCGGCGTGCCGGTCGTGTCCACGCCCTACTGGCACGCCCGCGAACTGCTGGCCGACGGCCGCGGCGTGCTCGTGCCGTTTCGCGATGCGGCGGCCATCGCGACCGCCGTCTGCGGATTGCTCGGTGATCCCGGCCGGCGGAAGGCGTTGCGGGCCGAGGCGTGGCGGCTGGGTGGAGAGATGGTGTGGAGCCGGACCGCCGAACGCTACGCCGCGGCGTTTCGGGCTGCCCGCAGCGGCGCGGCCGTCAGGCCACGGCACGCCGGCGCGGTCGCCCCACGGCGGCGGCGGACCGAACTGCCGCCGGTGCGACTCGACCACCTGCTGCGGCTCTCCGACTCGACCGGCCTCCTGCAGCACGCGACGTACGACGTTCCCAACGCCGCCCACGGCTACTGCACCGACGACAATGCCCGCGGCCTCGCGGTGATGGTGCAGTTCGACGCGCTCGGCCTGGGGTCGGCGGCGGCCGCGCGGCTCGCGTCCCGTTACGCCACGTTTCTCGGCCACGCCTTCGTGCCCGCGACGGGACGGTTTCGCAACTTCCTCTCGTTCGACCGCCGCTG
>RFUD01000016.1 GCA_009923125.1 Planctomycetia bacterium | reverse complement strand
ACTGGGACCGGCACTGGGACCGGCACTGGGACCGGCACTGGGACCGGCACTGGGACCGGCACTGGGACCGGCACTGGGACCGGCACTGGCACCGGCACTGGGACCGGCACTGGGACCGGCACTGGCACCGGCACTGGCACCGGGACTGGCACCGGCACTGGCACCGGCACTGGCACCGGCACTGGCACCGGGACCGGGACGGGCGAGCCACCGCCACCGCCACCTCCGGGCCCGCGGAATGTGGACACCGATCTCTCCATCGAGGCGACGAACGGCGTCTCCGCGTACGTCCCGGGTGACGTGCTGACCTACACGGTGATCGTGACAAATGCCGGAGCGCAGCCCGCGGTGAACGCCGTGGTCGATGTTCCGCTGCCGGTCGGGATTACGGCCATGTCGTGGTCTGCGGTATCAGCGGGATCGAAGATCGCGGAGGGATCGGGCGCGATCCGGCAAACGGTCAGCCTGAACCCGGGCCAATCGGCCGTGTTCACGATCGTCGCCAGCGTGTCACCGCTGGCCACGCGTGGGATCGCCTTGCTGGCGACCGTCGATCCCCCCGCCGGTACGGCTGACGCCAATCCGGCCGACAACGCCGCGATCGACGCCGACAGCCCCCCATCTCCCGGCGCGAGTTTGGTGCTTGGAAGCGACGTCGGCTGCCTTGGCCAGCCGGAAGTGACGATCGTCGACCAGGCGACCGGCCAGACGCGTTCCTTCATGCCGTTCGAAAAGAATTTCATCGGTGGCATTCGCGTCAGCACGTTCGACGTTGATCGCGACGGCTACGACGAGATCTTCGTCGCCCCGGGGCGCGGACGGGCCCCGGAAATTCGCGTCTTCACCCAATGGGGTGTGGAACTGGTCGCCTTCCGCACGATGGCCTTCCCCGCGAACTACACGGGAGGCGTCGAGATTGCCGCGGGCATCATCAACGGCCGCGACTGCCTGGTGGCGAGCATGTCTTCCGGCCGGAGTGAGGTGCGCGTGTTCCAGATCGACGCGGCCGAAGCCGATCCGGTCGCCAACACCCCGGTCCTCGCCTTCCAGCCGTTCGGCCCCCGGTTTGCCGGAGGCGCATCGGTGGCGCTGGCGGATGTGGGAACGTTCGTCGGGGGCGTCACGCGGAGCGTGCTGGTGGCCGACGGCAACTCCGAACTGGTCGTCGCCAGCGGTGCCGGCATGCGGGCGACCGTGCTCGTGTACGACATGTCGGCGAGCAGGCCGCGACTGGTCGATACGATCAATCCATTCAGGGGTTCGGCATCCGTGGGCGGGCTGACCGTCGCGACGGGCCGTGTCGATGCCGATCAGATCCAGGATCTGATCATCTCCTCGGGGCAGGGCGGGCGTTCACAGGTCGAGGTGTTCAGCGGCCGCATCGACGACCGGGTGGACACCAGGCTCCTGGCCGTCTCCCCCTTCGCCAACTCGAAACGCAGGAACGCGTCCGTGACGTCCGTCGGAATCGACGCGAACCAGGATGGGATCGTCGATTCGCTCACCGTCGGCCAGGGATCCGGAGGCGAACTGGGCCAGGTGCGGCAACTGGCCCTGGCGACCGGTGTCCGGGCCGCGGCGGCTGCGGTGAAGGTGGGTGCCCCCCAGACACCGCTCCGGGTGGCCGCACTCAACAACCGGCCTCTGTCTGACGTGATTCCAACCCGGGCCCGCCAGGCGATCATGGCCAATGGCATCGGCACGGTCGCGGACAGACAGGCCGCGTTCGCCGAACTCTCCCGGGAGTGGGGCGTGGTCAACGGCGTCGGGTTTCGCCGCGTGACATCGACCTAGACTCGAGCACCGCGTCAGACGCGGAATGAGTCGACCAGCAGGCGGCCTCTCGGCGTGGGTTGCGCACTCTCCTTCACCACGGCCAGTCCGTTGGCGAACTGCTCCTCGAACCGGGTGAGAGCCGGTTCGAGCCCCAACTCAGGATGGCGTTCGACAAGGCGGCGGTGGACGCGGCGGTTGCGGGCGAGCACGAAAGTGCCGTGAAGCACCTGAAAGAGCGGCCGCGGATCGGGTCGGATCGGCGCCTTGTGGATGTCGTTCGGGTTGGTGAGGAGGGGATCGAACGCGAGCAGGGCATTGAGGTGGAGGTGGGAGCATTCGTGGACGAGATGTTCGAGGAACCAGCCGATCTCCTCGTCCGGCTCCGGCATCCGCAGCCAGATCGCTCCGAACGCCTTCGGTGAACTCAAGCCCTCGATCCCCCGACCCGTGAAGATCTTGATGAGCGAGACGTGCGACACGATCTCGGCATGCATGTCGGGATCGACCGCACCGATCATCGCCAGAGCCTCCATCGCCGCGGCGTGGAGCGGGCGGAGGTCAGTTTCCAGGACGGGAAAAAAGTGCACTGGGGGCACTCCCTCCACCCGTGTCGCCCGCACCTCGTTGAGCAGACTGCTCTCCCACGCGTGGACGGCGATCGACTCCATGGCACAGCCCTCGGCGTGCCATGTCTCCGGTGGGTCGTCGCACCAGGATTGCAGGGTATCGTAAACGGTGTAGCCGTCCGCCATGGCGATCGCCTGCATGAGGGTCGCGAGTCGGGCGCTCAAGCGGGGGGCAAGCGGGCGATCGACATCAAAGTCCTCGACGGCGCGACGGAGTTTCGGAAACTCCTGCCCGAGGCCGGCGGCAGCGGCCGCGAGTGCGGTGGTCGCGTTATATCGCCAGAACCGACGCAACGACCGGGCCACAGCTCCACTGCGGCTGGCCGACGGGTCCACCGTGAACCAGGAGTCGTCGACCTCGCCCGCCAAGGCCGGGTTCTCGTCCGACGAGCACGCCATCAGGGAAGCCGACGCGTTGCCGAGCGTACCCATGGCGAAGCATCCGATTCGTTAACGCGTGCTCGTCGCGACGAGGACCTGCGGGGATCGTCTCAGGCACTCGCTCGGCCCAGCAGCGCGAGCTCCACGACGAAGCCCACCGGGTCCATGTTTTGCGACCGCACCTGCACGATATACCGCCGGCCGGCCACGAGGGTGGCCCGGCGGGAATTCGTCGCATCGTTTCGAGGTTCGAGTTCGAGCACCGGGGCTCCGTCAGAATCGGCCTCCTCGAGCTCCACTTCGGCGAACCGCCCCGGGGCGTCCTTGAACACCGTGACCGAAAGGTCACCACTGGTCGGCATCACGAAGCTGAAGTAACTACGATCGCGCCGGCTCGACGACGTGCCCGTGGCGATCGCGACGCCGCCGGCGTCGAAGACGAGCGGCGTGGGCCGCAGGCCCTGCCCGCCCCGGGCCAACAGGTTGTCACCCGCGTCTTCGAGGCCCTCGTCCTCCTGCCCGTCGTCGTCGAAGCAGTCGTCGTTGCCACCGCCGCCGCGGATGGTGTCTCGCCCTTCGTTGCCGTCGAGCCAGTCGTCGCCGGCGTCGCCGTTGAGGACGTCGTCGCCGAGGTTGCCGATCATCTCGTCGTTACCGTCATTGCCGAAGAGGATGTCGTTGCCGCTGCCGCCATCGACGCGGTCATCACCGCCGTCGCCGTACTGGACGTCGTCGCCGGCCTCTCCGTCAACGTTGTCGTCATCGCCCCCGCCGTAGAGCAGGTCGTTTCCTTCACCGCCGAGCAGATGGTCGATGCCATCCCCTCCCCGGAGCACGTCGTCCCCGGCGTCCCCGTCGATGACGTCGATGTCCGCGCCGGAGTCGAGGATGTCGTCGCCGTCGCCGCCCCAGAGCTTGTCGTCACCCTGATTGCCGTCGATCCGGTCGTTGCCGGTGCCGCCGTACAGTTGGTCGTCGCCCGTGCCGCCGACCAGAGTGTCGTCCTCGGAACCGCCATCGAGCAGGTCGCCCCCGTTCCCACCCAGGAGCGTGTCGGCTCCCGTGCCGCCAAGGAGCGTGTCGAGGCCGTCACCGCCGTCGAGCGAGTCGTTGCCGTCGCCGCCGTCGAGCCAGTCGTCGCCGACGCCAGCGATCAAAATGTCATTGCCACCGCCACCCTGCAGGCGGTCGTTGCCGCCACCGCCGACGAGCCGTTCGTTCCCGCCGCCCCCCACGAGCGTGTCGTTGCCGAGGCCGCCATCAACGCTCGCAGGCAGGCGGGTCGAGTTGGTGAACGAGTCGTCGCCCGCCAAGGCTGCGAAGGCGATTCGTTTGACGGCCGCAGCGGCGATCCCACGGCTGAACGCACCCGCGGGTGTCCGTAGCGAGGCGACGATTCGCGTGCCCTGCTGGGAAACCGTCGCCACGTCGCTCCGCTGCGTGCCCTCGAGCGCGAGCACCCCGCTTCTGGAATCAAAGCGGATGCCGGCCGCGAGGACGAGACGGTTCTCCAGTTGCTCGAGCCGGAGGCCCGGGCGGTCGGCGGCCTTGCCACGGACCCGACGGTTGTGCGATGCACGAGGCGATTTCACGGCGTCGAATCCCGAGGTTTGTCGGAATCTCCTGATGTCTTTTCTGTCGTGCCCACGGGCGGCTGCGCTGCGGCCGCCCGACCCCCCTCCCGACCCAATGACGGGTAGATCGCCGAGAACCGCTGGGCATTCGTCCAACCCGCAAGATACCGAACTTTGCCCGCCAGTTTCTCAGCGCCGATCCCGACCGGCATCATGCCCCAGCGGCCCGTCGCCTGATTGCCGATGATCACCGTGGCGGCATGCTGGGTCGGATCACGATCGACGACGGGATCGATCTCGTAGTAGCCGAGTTTGTAACGCAGGTCGCGGATATCTTCCGGTTTGCCCGTCACAAACACCCAGTCGGGCGTGTCGGGGTCGGTGGCTTCGCGCCGAAATTGCGAGGCATATTCGGCGATGGCCTCGACGTCGTCCTTCTCGGGCTCGACGCTGATCGAGATGATCCTTACCGACTTCCCGAAGTCCTTGGCCAGCAGGTCCCGGACGTCGGCTAGCACGAGATTCGTCCCGGGGCAGGTTCCCCGGCAGTTGGTGTAGTAAAAGCTGATCACGACGGCCTGGTTCTTCACGAGATCGCTGAAGAACCGAACCTCTCGCCCCTTGTCATCGACGAGGGGTGTGTCCGGCAGTCGATCACCGATCGGCTGCCGCATCATGTCGAGCGGCGAGATCGTGGCCGGGGTCAGGGCTGCCTCTGCCGAGACCGCGGCAGCCTCATCACCCCGGCAGGAAAAGGTCAGGCAGAGCACGGCCGAGATCGCTCCCGCAATACTCGCCGTACGCAGCAAACCGGGCCTCCCGGGGCGCAACCCAATCGTGGCGCGTCCGCGAAGCGACCCAACCGCCGGGGTGAAAGCCATATTCACCCCTTCGATCACGGGAACCACTGCTGCGGAGCCCGGTCGGCCGTCACGACGGGCCGGGGATCGAACTGGAACATCATGTCCTGATCCTCGTGCTCGACGTTATGGCAATGGTAGACGAACGGGCCCTTGAAGGTTCGCAGTTTCAGTCGGATGACGATCTCCGAGCCGGGGCCGAGCATCGTGGTGTCGCTCTTGAAACTGTCGTGGTACGGGATCGGCTTCTTGGTCTGTAGGTCCGCGATCTGCTGATGCGACTCGAGGTGGATGTGGATCGGATGCCACCAGCCACCGCCGCCGTTCTTCAGCGTCCATTCCTCGACGGCGTCGGTCTTCATGATCGCGTTGGCAACCTTCTCGTCCCAGAACTGTCCGTTGATCGCCCAGGCACCGTTCTTTCGCTCGAAGTTGAACGTCCGACGTGCGGTCACCTCCTCCGCGGCGATCGGTGTATTGGGGCGCAGCGACGAGTTCACGTTGATGGTCGCGTCGGGGAACTGCGTATTCCTCGCGACGACGCGGAACTCCAGCACCCGGTGGCGGTAGGCCGGGGTGCCGGAAACGACCGGATTGTTCTCGTCATCGAGCTTGCTGGTCGGACCACGAGGATCCATCTGGGGAAGGATGTTCTCGAGATAGATCTTGGTGCCGGGCTTGTACTTGCTGAAATCGATGACGATATCGGCCCGCATCGCCGGGTATCCGAGGAAGGCCTGCGTCTGCTGTGGCTTGGGGAACATCCAGGCGTCCTTGCCGATCCGCAGGAACGACGAATTGTCGCTCAGCCGCAGCCGCCAGACCCGGGCGTTGCTCGCGGTGAGCACACGGAAGCGGTACTTCCTCGCCTCCACATTCATGAACGGATACGCAAGGCCGTTCACCCGAACGACGTTCCCGAGGTAGCCGTTGTGGCCGTTGGTCGTGTACGAGATCTGCCCCGACGTGTCGAAAATGTCGTCGCGGATGACGAGCGGGAGGTCGTACGGATTGCGGTACTCAGGCCCGACGTCCGACACACCCCGGATTCCGGGGAGCACGCCGGTCTTGATGAGGTCCGTTTCGAGATCGTCGAGGGCCAGGCACATGCCACCGCCGCAGCCACGGGCCACGTGTGCCGAGGTGAGGTGGGCGGCATGATCGTGGAACCACATCGTGCTCACCGACTCCGAGTAGTCGAATGGCGAGCCGACCTCGTTCCCGCCGTTCACCCGGGGAACGATGTTGGGATAGTAATAATCCCTGGACTGCCCGGGCAGGACGAGGAAGTTGGCGTGGCCGTCAGAATGTGAGGGCCAGTGGCCGCCGTGCATGTGGAGCGACATTTCCTCGGGCAGAGTGTTCGTGAGCCTCACCAACGCCGGCTGACCGATGCGGAAGCGAAGAAACGGAGGCAGTCCGGTCGGCCGCAGCGTGCCGTCGGCGAGACGACCGGCGTAGCCCCAGAAATTCGTCGCCGGAATCCGGAGCGTGCTCGGCAGGAAGCGATACGTTCCCGCCATGTGCTGCATTTCGTAGTACTGCACCGGAAAGCGGTCCCAGTCGGAGGCGTGGTCGAACCACTCGGGAGCCACGCCGTGGTAAACATCGCCGACCGCGGACGAAAACTTTTGCGGGAGCGATCCGGTGGCCATCGGCGGCAGCCAGGTCGGGAAGATGATCGGATCGACCCACCGTGGGACCTGTTCATTGAGCAGCGGATTGACCACCGTCGAGAGATCGACCGTGAGTGGCGAATCGGGGAACTTCAACACCTTGAAGAGCGGCGACGGCTTTACCGCTGCATACGCGCTCGAACCGCCCAAAACCGTCGCCGTGGCCAGTGACGTGGACAGAAAGCCACGCCGCGACGTCCCGGCGGTGGACGACTGCAAGGCAGCGGACGACACGGTGGCGGACGATTTCCTGGCGGGCATGCTGTTTCCTCGAGGGTGTTGGTCGTTACGAGCAACTTTCCATGGAACGCTGCTCGGAATCAGAAACCGAATGGCGTGGACGGCGATAACGGAGGGAGGGAGTGGGACGCCGCGGATGATCAGTGATCGATCCGGGTGGACGTGTGGATGCGGTGCGAACACCGATCCACGGGTTTTTGCAGTCTAGTTCAATATGCCGCGAGGGCAACAAATTGGCTCGAAGGAAGAAAATGTGAGCCAATCGTGAGTTGCCGCATCCGTTTTGCCCGGTACTTTTCGCCCGGTCTCGAGGGTCCACTTCCCCTCATCCGGGTGCTTCCGGCCCGGAATTTCGCATCAAATTCTCCATCGACCGAATTCTTGACCCCTGGTACAGGTGCAACTAGTATCGGTGGTGACGGTTGTTTCCTGTTGTTTCGGGTCCATCACTTTTTGAATTCATTTGGAGCCGCAGCCATGGCCGCATTGAAGTTCGAACCGATCACCCGCCTCTTCGCGCGGGTCGACAATCAGCCGCGGCGGACGCGGGGCGCGGGCCGACGGCCGAATGGCTCCCTGCGACAGATGGAGACGCTGGAACCGCGGGCGATGCTCGCCGCGACGGTGGATGACTCCGGATTGCTGACCATCGTGGGCACGGAACGCCGGGACGTGATCGAAGTGCGGGCCGGGGCGACGCTCGGGAGCGTGGTTCTGCGGGGCGTCGATGGCGTCGCTCGCGACACCGAGTTTGCCAATGTGGCCCGGGTATCGATCTCGGCGCTCGGCGGGAACGACCGGGTCGTGATCGCGTCCGGGATCCGCGACGCGTCGGGTGCACCGATGGCGTTCACCGTCGATGCCGGCAACGGCAATGACGTGATCGATGGCGGCGATGGAGACGACACGATCCTCGGCCAGGCCGGCAACGACACCGTGCGGGGCAACGGGGGCGATGACGACATCGACCTCGGAAACGGCAACGATCTCGGTGTCGGCGGGGCCGGCGACGACCGGATCGTCGGTGGCCGCGGGGCCGATCGGCTGCAGGGTGGTGGCGGCAACGATGACCTCGACGGCGGCGGCGAGGGCGACGTTCTGCGGGGTGAGGATGGTGACGACACGCTGGTCGGTGGCGCCGGGGTCGATGTCGTGTTCGGTGGCGCCGGCAACGACGTTGCCGGGGGTGACGGCGGCGACGACGTGGTCTGGGGAGAGGCCGGCGACGATCGGCTGACGGGAGGGAGTGGTCGTGACCGCGTTCGTGGCGGAGCCGGCGACGACTCGCTCGATGGCGGCGACGATTCCGACGATCTGTTCGGCGACGACGGCGACGACTCGATCAACGGCGGCCGCGGCCGCGACCGCATCCGCGGGGGACTGGGGACCAACTCGACAGCCGATGACGACGGCGATGTGGATCTCGACCGTGCGGGTCGGGCGTCGGTGGTGCAGTTCGTGAACAACACGCTGACCGTGACCGGCACTTCGGCCAGCAAGGACGACAAGAAGTTCTTCACGTTCCGGGCCCCCGAGGGCGTGAGCACGCTGTCGGTGGTCCTGGAGCGGGGCGAGTCGGGTGACTTCGCCGATCTCGAGATCGAGTCGCTCGTGGACGATGTGAAGGTCGTGGAACTGGAGCCGAGCGAGACCGGCGTGAGCACGGCTTCCGGTTTGGCCATCGTTCCGGGTCGGGCCTACAAGCTCCGCCTGCGGGCTCCCGACCGGTCGCCGGTCGGGTTCACGGTGACCATGACGGTGGCCTGACGCCGATCCCCCCCGGTCACCCTGGGGCGGGAGTCGGCCGGGCCGGACCGGCTGGGAGCGACAGGCGAAGCGATCAGTGTGGCACCGATGCGTGCCGGACCGTCACCTGACGCACCTGCCGGCTGCCGGCGTCGTAGCAGCGGATCCGGATTTCGATCCCCCGGAGCGGGAACGGGTAGGGCGGAGATGTTTCCATTTCGCCGCTGTCGTCGGCCACCCCGTCGGCAGGCTGCCTGACGACCGCTCCGGACGATCTCTCGGGGATGACGTCGTCGAGGCCGTTCGTGCCCTGATCGGCTCCGACGACGGCGTCTTCGTCGAGACCGTTCGTCTCGTAGTGGGTGCTCCAGGTGTCGTAGGTGCGACGCGTCGTTGGCGACCCGACGAGCGCGCCGGAGAGCGGGTGACCGTAGCCGGCGAACCGGGGCGTTTGGCCCGAGGGGAGCGACGCGGACGTTGCCGTCACGCCGTTGCCGAGATCGACATAGGCGCCGTTGGCGATGCCGTTGGTGAGCGTGACGGCGTCGCCCGGTGTGACGGGTGTCGCACCGCCCCCGGTGCCGCGGACGTCGATGGGCGCCGCCGGATCGAAGACCCGCACATCGAACGCGATCACCCCGGTCAGCATCACGTCCTCACCGAATCGGAGGCTCGTCGAATCGAAGATCAGGCCCCGGGCGGACGGGGGCAGCACTTCCCGCGTCGGCGAGAGCGACGCCACCTGGTGATCGGCCAGGAACGGGAAGGGGAATCCGGGGCCCGGGGCCGCGTTCAGCGGAGCGTGGAGAAAACGCCGCTCCCGACGCGTGAGGTCGGAGATCGTGTTGGGCACGAGGCCGCCCGAGGGGTCCGACTCGACGCGGGCCAGCGACAGGTCGTAGTGGTCGTAGACCGCCGCCAGCCCGCTGGCGAAACGCTGGTTGATGCGCTGCTCGATTTCCGCCCGTCCGAGCCGGCCGACGACGAGCAGCTGGCGTCGGTAGAGCGTGCAGGTGGCGGGCACGGTCGCCGGCACCGTCGGCCGCAGGAACCAGGCGACTTCCGCGGTGCTCCCGTGGATGACTCCGCTCTCGCAGGTGCCCGTGAACGGATTCGACTCGTCGCAGGTCGTGAACAGCAGGACGTCGTCGATGTCGGCCTCAAGATCGGCCGATCCATCGGCCGCGTCGCGGTCCTGGCGCGGACCTTCGATGATCTCGAAATAGCCCACGCCGTCCGATGGGCTCAGCGGGGGCAGCAGGGGCGCCGTGGCCCCGTTGAGATCCCGTCGCAGCAGCATGGCGGTGGTCCGCAGGCGGGTGCCCAGTTCCATCAGGCTGCGGCTGTTGCCGATGCCGCGGGTGAACTCGGCGAACACCTGGACGATCACCCCCACGACGATCACCGTGGCCGTGGTCGCCACGAGCATCTCCACCAGCGTCATCCCGCGACGCGGCCGCGCAACGGGCAGGAGGGTCACTGGAGCACCCGCTGGAGGATGATCCCATCCCGGACGTTGTGGTCGCGGCCGCTCTCGAAGGCCAGCGGCCGTGAACGGTCGAAGAGGAAAAACATCCGGTGAAACTCGACCGTGTCGCGATCGACTTCCCCGTCGGCCGTGGTCTCCATCGTCCGCAGCGTGATCCAGACGCCGAACACGTGCGACCTGTTCGTGGCGAGATTGCTCAGCCGCATGGCGGTGTAGAAGGCGTGGAGCGGGTTGATCGCGGCGTCGGGAATCGACGTCGTGCCGTTGACCACGAGCGTCGGTCGTTCGTTGACGCCGGAGAGGCTCAGGAGCTGCCCGGTCGTCTTGGCGGGATAGTGGGTGCCCGTCGATCCCGTCGAGACGAGTTCGGCGAACCGGGGCGTGGTGGGGACGGTGCCGCTCGTGCGGGCCCGCACCAGGCCGTGCGGGTACGGGGGCTCGGGTAGGCTGGCATCTTCACCGGCGATCCGGGGAACCGTGCCCTGCACCACGGCCTCCCAGACGGCGTCGGAGGTGATGGTGTTCAGGTTGACCCTCCCCGGTTCCCGGCCGATCGTGAGTTCGTTGTGCTCGAACGGCGACCGAAAAGCCGCCGCCTCGTTGCCGTAGAAGCCGATACGCAGCCGCTTCAGGACGCCGGCGAACCGGGAGGGCACCGTGAACACCTCGAGCGCCACGAGTTTGTCGCCGGGGATCAGGTCCGGCAGATACTGGCCGTCGTCGGGATCGGCGACGTAGTCGTAGAGCATCCCGCGGCCGTCGCTGTGGGTCGCATCGCGGACCTGCAGCGAGATGAACCCGGGCACGAGAATCAGTTCGGCGGGGCTCGCGAGGGGCCGATTCGGCCAGGAGAACCAGCGCGGATCGCCGTCCCACTCCGCCGTCATGGCGGGCTTCGGCCCCTGTGCCCTGGAGAACGGCCGCTCCTCGTGCTGCTGTGCCCAGCCGCTGTTGCGACGGCAGAACGTGAACTGCTCATTCGGATGACGCTCCTCGTCGTCCTCGTCTTCGTCGTCGGCATCCTCATCGTCCTCGTCGCCTTCCCCGTCGTCGGGTTCCTCGTCGTCGTGCGATCGATCCGCGACGAACACCGACAAGGCATCGACGATCAGGTAGGGGTTCGTCGCGTCGTCGTGCGCGGCCCCGGGGTCTGCGAGACGCTCGAGGTAGACGAACGTCGAGCGGGGTGTCAGCGATCCCGGCCCGCCCGCCGGTGGCAGCGTCGCGCGGAAACCCGGGATCGACACCACCCGCCGCGCGGGGTCGGACGCGGGCACCTCGATACCCTTCTTCGACACCGCCTCCGGCTTGAGAAACATCCACTGGTTGGCTCCGAGGCTCGAGCCCGCGGCCGGAAACGCGAAGGTGTTGCCGCAGCGGAGCCGCCAGATTCCATCGCCCGAGGCCGGAGCCTGCCTGCCCATGTCCACGGAGTCGGGCCCGCCGCCCCCGGCGAGCTCGGGTGCGACGGGTTCCGCCGAGCCCGCCGGGCCGTCGCCCAGGCGGCCGTCCCACGGGTGGTGGAGCACGACGAACAGCTCGGCGTCGGACTCGTCCTCCCAGGCCAGCGTCTGCGTGATCACGACCTCGGGCCGTTCGGCTCCCCACGTGAGGCCGCTATCGGGTTCGGCGGTCGCCGGGTCACCGTCCACGTCCCAGCCGTCCAGCGGTCGGACGTCGTACTCGAACCGGCTCATCGTGGAGTCGGCATCCTGATACTCGATGACGTTCGCAGCCCACTGGCCGCAACGGCCGGCGACCTCGGCGGACGGATTTTCACCGGCGGGCACCGACAGCGCCACGGCCGCCATGTAGAGATCCTTGAAGAACAGCCGCCGCTGCAGGACGCAGGATCCGTTCGAACTCGGCGGGCGAAAACGGATTGTCGGCGACCGCGCTCGCCGCCGTCCCGCTCGTCGCCGGGTCGTGAAGCCCGGTGCGCCGCTTGCGGTAGTCGAGCCCCATCTCGTAGGGCTGGTCGAGGAATTCATCGCTGATGTCGGCCTTCTGGTACGCGAGCGTCGGCACGGGAGATCCGCCGCGGGTGGCGCGGCGCTGCAGCCGGCCGTGAAGATCGACGGCCCACCCGCGATTCACAGGAGGCACCGCCGCCAGGTTGAGGATGCCGTCGGCCGCGACCGGGTCGGCGTTGCCGTTCACGCCCGGCATCGCCACGACGTCCGCCAGCGCGGACCTTTCGGCCACGCCGCGAATCGGGCTGGAGTCGGAGTTCGCCCGCCAGCCGTACCGGCCCTCGATCGCCGTGCCTGCGGCGAACTGCAACGGCATCAGGCGGTCGCCCGGCCTCGGTCCGACGCCCGCATAGAGCGTGTCGCCGGCCCGGGCGCCGAGCAGGACGTTCATCCACGGATCGTCCCCACACGGGTTTGCGCTCGCGGCGGACAGCGACCGGAACACGGCGCCGCCGTCGATCTCCGCCGGTCCATACCCGCTGCCGAAGGGCACGGTATCGGCCCGGTAGAGCAGGTCGTTCACAGACCCGTGGGCGTTGACGTTGAGCCGTCCATCCATGTCGAGGACCAGGCACGACATGTGGATGGCGACCGGCAGGCCCGTGCGCGGCGAGACGATCCTCGGCATCGCGGGGTCGAAAAACCAGCCGTCGAAGACGCCATCGTTGTCGTTGTCGGCACGATCGTCCACCTTGTCGCCGTCGAGGTCGTCGTTGTCAGGATCCTGATCGGCGAGCGCCAGGGCGGCCTCGATCTTGAACATCGACGGCCGGATCACGACCTGCCGGGACGGCTTCGCGGGTTCCGGCTCGACATGGGCCAGAAAGGGATTCGCCTCGTCGAACCCGTCCCACGGCTCGTTCATGGAGGCACCGTCCGAACTGTGGGCCCGGCTGCTGATGATGACCTTGGTCCCCACGGCGGGCAGGACGTAGCCGGGGGCATCGGGCGACCGCGGGAACTGCGGGCCGACATGCGATACGCAGAGCCGCACGCCTCCCGGCGGCCCGGCTTCGGCGCGGAGGATGCGGTGGCTCGTCGCGGCCGCCCCGACCGGCAGCAGCGAGACGACGCGGCCGCTCAGTTCGGCGAGCCGGTACTCGGCGGATGGCGAGAGTGTGACGGTGAGTCGGCAGACCGGGCCGGCATCGACGATCTCGTCGAGCGTTCCCTCGAGGGGGGCGGTCGTGCCGTACTGATCCTCGAGGAGGGATTCGAAGACCAGCGCCCGTGCCGGGTCTTCGGTGGGCTCGTCGCCGGTCCGGCCGAGCTCCCGCGGCTGCCGGTCGGCCGCCGTCACCTGCGGGCCCCTGATCAGCAGCATGGCGGCATGATCGAGGAGCCGCCCGGCGGGCAGCGTCGCCTCCTCGGCGGCCTGACGCGTATTGGCCAGCGCCCGGGCCATCGCACGGGTCCGGCCCGACATCACGACGAAGGTGATGCCCAGGACCATGAACAGCGACAGCATGCTCAGCACGACCAGCAGGAGCACCCCCCGGGGCTGGCCATGCGGCGTCCGCCGTCGATCGCCCGCCCCGGCGGCCTCGAATGCCGGCGGGCTGCGGCGGCCCGGAACGACGGTGGCGGGGGAGCGTGTCACGGTCTGTCGAGGGTTTATCGGGTGAATTCGTTCAGTCCCTCGATTGTAGTCGTATATTCACGCACCGCCGTCGCGTCGGGCAGGATGAACACCTGAGGGGAATTTCCGTCGAAGCGTGGATCGTCCTCGAGCCGTGGATCCCCCTCGAAACCGATCTCCGCCTGCTGTTCTCCGGCGGCCTCGGGCCTGAACGTGACGGCCGAGAG
>RFUD01000150.1 GCA_009923125.1 Planctomycetia bacterium | reverse complement strand
CGTCCGGCGAGACGGTACGGGGCAACCCCGAGCCGGCGCGGCGTCCTATCGCGCAGCCTCGTACGTGCGGCCGGGCCGGCCGTTCGCCGTCTGCTCGAGGGCGATCTGGTAGAGCCGCTCGCCCGCCGGAGTCGGATACTCGCCGGTGAGACAGGCCTGGCACAGGTCGCCGGCGTCGAATCCGATCGAGCGGGCCACCGCCTCCACGGGCAGATAGCGAAGCGAATCGGCCCCCAGCTTCGCCGCCATCGCCGTCTGCGCCTCGGCCGTGAGCCGGCCCTCGGGGAGAAAGGCGGGCGCGAACAGCTCGTCGATCGTGGACATGTCGATGCCGTAGAAGCAGGGGGCGATGATCGGCGGGCAGGCCACGCGCACGTGGATCTCGCGGGCCAGGCCGAGCGAACGCATCCGCCCGAGCAGCACCTTCATCGTCGTGCTGCGCACGATCGAGTCCTCGACGAGGATCACCCGCTTGCCCTCCAGCACCTCGCGCAGGGGCGTGTACTTCGACTCGGCCTTCTGCCGCCGGCTCGAGGCGCCGTCGATGAACGTGCGGCCGGTGTAGCGGTTGCGAATCAGCCCCTCGACGCAGGGAATCGACAGTGCGTAGGCCATCGCGTCGGCCGCCGCCTTGCTCGTGTCGGGCACCGGCACCACGACGGTGTCGGCGTCGATGGGCACGGTCTCCAGCCGGGCGAGTTCCTCGCCGAGCCGCTTCCGCGACAGATACACGCTGCGGTCGTCCATCGTGCTGGCCACGTTGGCGAAGTAGATCCACTCGAAGAAGCAGTGGGCCCGTCGCCGACTCGGCGCGAACCGCTCGATCCGCATCTGCCCGCCATCGACGATGATCGCCGTGCCCGGCTCGAGGGAATGGATCGACTCGGCGGGGAAGCCGAGGTTGAGCAGGGCGACGCTCTCGCTGGCGGCGGCCACGAGCGGCCCGGCGACGGCATACTCCATCGGCCGGATGCCGAGCGGATCACGGGCCACGATCATCCGTCCGCAGGCGTCCAGGATCGCGAGGTTCCAGGCGCCGTCGAATCTGGCCGCGATCGCGGCGAGCAGGTCCACCGGGGACGGATCGGCCGCCCCGGAGAGCTCGTTGCCGATCGCGTGCATGATGACTTCGGTGTCGTTGTCGCGGGCGAGGTGGTTGTCGTCACCGGCGAGGATCTCGGCCCGCAGTTCGGGATAGTTGGCCAGTTGGCCGTTGAACCCGAAGGCGAACCACTTCCGCTTCTGGATGTGCGGCCGCTCGAGGGGCTGGGCGTAGCCCCGATCGTCGGCCCCGCAGGTGGCGTAGCGCACGTGGCCGATCGCCGCCCGACCCAGGTGCTGCTCCATCAGGCTTTCGTACTTGCCGCGGTGCCCCAGCCGGAACACCTCGCTCACCGTCCCGACGTCCTTGAGCGTCGCGAGCAGATGGGGCCGCCCGGCGTTCCACGCCGTCATCCCCGCCGAAAGCTGACCACGGTTCTGGATGTCGAGCAGCATCCGCGGGACCAGCCGCGAGACCTCGTCGGGGCCCTGGGAAGGACACAGCGGGCTGACCTCGGGCCCGGGCAAGTGGTAAATCGCCGCCAGGCCGCACTCGTGATGAAGTTCGCTCACCGCAGAGGCCCGTGGGACAATCGGGAACGCACGCCGCTCACGCACTATAGCGGGCCTCCCGAAGACCCCTCAACGGCCCGCCGTCCTCCGGCGACGAAACGGCGTTCGGCGTCCCGTGGGGATCTCGATCCGGCGGGATGCCGGTGGCCGACCACGGTGACCGGCAGGTAGGATGCAGGGTCGTTCCGATCTCGCTCCACAGCGTCATTCCCCACGTTCATGGCCGATTCCACGCGCCGGGCCCTCGCCGACACCTCGCGACTGGTGGTCGTGAAGGTCGGGACGCGCGTCCTCACGCTGCCCGACGGCCTGCTCGACACCGCGAGAATCGAGGCCCTCGGCCGCCAGTTCGACGCGTTGCTGGCGCAGGGCCGACGCGTGGTACTCGTGAGCTCCGGAGCGGTGGGTGCCGGCATGGGCCGCATGGGTCTCACGTCGCGCCCGCAGGAGCTCGCCCACCTGCAGGCGGTGGCGGCGATCGGCCAGAGCGGCCTGATCGAAGCCTACGAGCGGGCGTTTCGGGCCCATCGGCGGCATGCCGCCCAGGTGCTGCTGACGGCCGACGACCTCCAGGACCGCACCCGGTACCTCAACATCCGCAACACGCTCCGCGCCCTGCTGGACTACGGCGTGATTCCGGTGATCAACGAGAACGACACCGTGAGCGTCGAGGAACTGCGCACGAGCTTCGGCGACAACGACCGGCTGGCGGCCCTCGTCACCACGCTGCTCGGGGCCGACCTGCTCGTGCTGCTGTCGGACGTGGACGGCGTGTTCGACCGACACCCATCGGAGCCGGGGGCCGCCCGCGTTCCGGTCGTGGAACGGATCGACGGCCGGATCGAGTCGCTCGCGCGGGACCGGCTCGGCGGCGTCTCGAAGGGGGGCATGGCGAGCAAGATCGCCGCCGCCCGGATCGCCACCGAGGCGGGCAGCACCTGCGTCATCGCGTCGGGCCGCGACGACCACGTGCTCGAACGGTTGATGGCGGCCGGGGACGTCGGCACCGCGTTCGTGGCCCGCGGCACCACCATGCCGGCTTGGAAGCGCTGGCTGGGGTGGTCGGCCGACGCCCGCGGCCGCGTGATCGTGGACGACGGCGCGCGGGATGCCGTCGTGCTGCACGGTCGGAGCCTGCTCGCGGCCGGCGTGCGGCGGCTCGAGGGGGCGTTCACGGCCGGCGACGTGGTGTCGCTCGCCACCGAGAGCGGCCGCGAATTCGCCCGTGGACTGGTCAACTACCCGGCCGGCGAACTGCTGCGGATCGCGGGGCTGCGCACGGAGCGGATCGCCGACGAACTCGGCTATTGCCCGTACGACGAAGTCGTCCATCGGGACAACCTCGCGGTCGTCCGCCGCGATCATGAGGCCGGCTGAAACTCCCGCCATGCTGCAGGAACTGCTCATCGTTCTCGGCCTGATTCTCGCCAACGGATTCTTTTCCGGGGCCGAGATGGCGATCGTCGCCAGCCGGCGCGGCCGCCTGCGGCAGTTGGCCGACGCCGGTGATGACGCGGCCCGCAAGGCACTCGAGTTGGCGTCGAGCCCGGACCGTTTTCTGCCCACCGTGCAGATCGGGATCACGCTCGTGGGCACGCTGGCGGCGGCCTACGGCGGCGACCGGCTGGTGAGCGACCTGGCCGCCCTGATCGTGGCCCACGGCCCGAAGAGCCTCGCGGGAGCCGCCCAGCCGATCGCGCTCACGGCCTTCGTGGCGATCTTCTCGTTCTTCACGCTCCTGCTCGGCGAGCTCGTGCCGAAGCGGCTCGCGCTGCGGCAGGCCGAATCGATCGCCCGGCTCGTCGCGCCCGCCATGCAGCTCTTCGCCCGGATCACGAAGCCGCTCGTGTGGGGCCTGAGTGCCGCGACCTCGGCCGTGCTGTTCCTCCTCGGGGCCCACAAGCAGTCGGAGCCGAGCGTCTCCGTGGACGACATCGAGCACCTGCTGGAAACGGGCCGGGCCGAAGGGGTGCTGGAGGCGGTCGAGCAGGCGGTGGCCACCGAGGCCCTGCGGCTCGGAGAACGAACGGTCCGCGACATCATGCGGCCTCGGATCGACCTCGACGCGATCGACGTCGCCACGCCGCCGGGCGAGGTGCTGGGGGCGATCGCCATGGCGGGCTACTCGCGGCTTCCCGTCTACGAGGGCTCGCTCGACCACATCCTCGGGTACATCTCGCTCAAGGATGTGCTGCGACACAACTGGATGGGCTGGCCGATCGAACTCCGCAAGATGATGCATCGCGCGCTGTTCGTGCCGGAGACGATGCCGCTCGACAGGCTCCTCGGGCTGTTCCAGAAGGAGAAGAACCAGCTGGCGATCGTGCTCGACGAATACGGCGGCACGGAGGGACTGGTGACGCTCGAGGACGTGCTCGAGGAACTCGTGGGGGAGATCCACAGCGAGCATCGCCGCGACAAGGAGACGGAATTCGTCCAGCGCGAGGACGGCTCGTGGCTCGTGGACGGCGGTGTCGGCATCGAAGCGTTGGCCGACCTGTTCGAGATCAAGCTCGACGGCGTTCCGCGGGACTACTCGACCGTGTCCGGGCTCGTGCTCGCCCTCCTCGAACGCATCCCTGCCACCGGGGACACCGCCCGGTGGCAGGGACTCGTGATCGAGGTCGTGGACATGGACGGCCGACGCGTGGACAAGCTCCTCGTGCGGCGGGCCTGAGTCAGTTCAATTGGCCGGCGATCCAAGCTTCTTCCCGGGCCGCCAGACCGGCCGGCGTGGCGGCCTCCTCGCAGGTGGCCCGCCAGTAATCGTAGTTGATGATCTCCCGATACCGTTCGATGACTGCCGCGTTGGCGAGTGCCTCGTCCCGGAGCGCCGTCAGGGTCGCGATCTCGCCGGCCGGCGCGTCCGCGGCGGCGATGCGGTCGGCCAGCTCGGCGGCCCGCTCCAACTCCGGCTCGAGCAGCCACAGCATCACCGGCGTGCCCTGGCTCGAGGCGATGGGCTGGACCGAGAGCCGGCGGCACTCCGTCAAGGCCTTCTCCCATGCCGCCCGGGCTTCCTCGGTGAACACGCCCTGTTCCTCGAGCTTCGTGGCGGCGGCCACGGCGGCCATCATCGGCTTGGTCGCCGGCACGAGCGCTGCCGGCACCGAAACGATCGGAGCAGGACTGCGGACCATGCGGATCGGCTGGGCGATCGCCTGCATCGGCGACTGATGCAGGGCGAGCGTGGCGAACAGCGTCCAGCCGACGATGGTGGCTGCGCTCAACAGCGCGAGATCCTCGACGACGCGGACCCAGAAGGCGTGCGGGCGGTGGGCGTGGGCGACGATGGTGGTCATGAGAGACTCCTTTCGGCGGACGAGAGTTTCGCGGACGAGAGTGGGTGCTTGACCGGACGGACAACCAGCCTCACGGTGATGCGTCCGGCGGTCGGTGGCAACTCTACGGACCGGGCCACCGAGCGACTCAGCCGTCGCGCGGGAAAATGCGTTTGACCGCTGAAAACACGCGACACTCAACCAAGCAGACACCTGGCATCGGGCGGCCTGGACACCTGGCACGAGGCCGGGAAGAGGCGTTAGCGCCGCGTTGGATCGGCGCGATCGATCACGTCCTGCAGCACGAACGGCTGCGGGAGTTTCTCGTCGAGTTGCTCGAGCACCTTCCGGTACCGGTCGATCAACTCCACGAGGTCGTCACCCGTCAGGTCGTCGGCCTTCAGGACGGGCGAGGCATCGAGCACCTCGCGCCAGGCGGCGAACGCCTCCTCGTACGCCTGCTTGGCGGGCAGCAGGCGGGCGTTCTCGAACTCCCGTTCCGCACGCCACGCCGTCTCGCGGGCCCGCAACGCGGGTTCCGTCACCTCCACCTCGCATGACGCCCGCCAGAAGTCGAAGTTCACGATGTCGCGGTAGCGGGCGATGATCTCGGCCGTCTCGGCCGCCTCGACGTACTGGCGGGAGAGTTCCCTGGCCCGCTCGCGGAGTTCACCGGGGGCCTCGCGTGCCACCATCGGCCAGGTCACCTGGAGGGCCGCTTCCGCCGCCGCCGCCGCCTGCTGCTGGGCTTCGGTACGGTCGATCGGCGGCGTGTCGAGCGCCGCCTTCTGATCGGCCGGCAGTGCCGCCCGCCTGCGGTCCTGGAGTTCACGGAACCGGCCCGGCAACAGCGACTCCAGTTCGTCGGCCAGTTTCCCGGCGCGGGCCAATTCCGCCTCGCGCATGCCCAGCCGGACCGGCACGTCCCAACTGGTCGGGATCTCGCGGACGGCGAACCGTCGCATCTCGTCGCCGGCGAGTCGCCAGGCGTCGCGGGCCGTCTCGCCGAACACCCCCTCCTCCTCGATGGCCCGCGCGTAATTGATCGCGGTCATCATCGGCTCGCTGTGGAAGATCAGCGGCGTGGTCCTGAGCGGCGCGCCAGAGTCGGCGAGCTGCTGGGCGGCGAGATACTTTTCCCGCGCCACGAGCCAGTTGTCGCGTTCCGGAAGCGTGCGACCCGGGCGGTCCCGCTCGTGAAAGTCGTCGTCCGCCTTGAACAGCCGGCGGTATTGCTTCTTCTCGTCGGCCCTGCCGATCTTCTGCCCGATGAACCAGCCCATCCTGCCGAGGAGCCGCGGTTCCCGCTGGTTGAGGGCGATGCCCTGGCGCAGAAACTCGATCCCCTTCATCACCCAGGCATACCGGTCGTGGTAGTCGTCGAACTC
>RFUD01000149.1 GCA_009923125.1 Planctomycetia bacterium | reverse complement strand
TTCCTGAGGCCGCCGCGCCGCGTGGGCCGTGCCGGCTTGCCGTGATCGTCGCCGTCGCAGACGAGACAGGGCCCCACGACCGGCACCGCAGGCGGTGGCAGGCACACGGGGGGCGGGCACGCCGGAGCCGGGCAAGCCCCCACGCCGCAGGCCGGGTGTGCGGAACGCATGGGCCGCGCGGACGTCATCCCGCCGCGCGGGCCGCACGTCTCGCAGGCGGCGCCGCCGGCAGGCTCGTGGGCGACGAGCGCGAGCCCCGGAAGGACGGCGGGCGCCGTCAGCGATTTGCAGGAGGCGAGCACGACGGCGCCGCATGCGATGGCGGCGATGCGCAGCCGGCGATACGGATGGCGGTCGGTCATCGCGCGGCTCCCGATGTCGGCAGCCGGTTGCCGAGGATCACCTCGGCGACCGGATCACCCAGCGTGAGGGCCACCTGGAACGCGTCGTCGCCGGGCCGGACGTCGAACCAGCCGGCGGGGACGATGTCGGGCGTCTCCGGGTCGCATGCGGAGTACACCACCCGGCGCACGAGCGCGCCGTCGAGGGCGGCGTCGATGTCGGCCTGGTCGATCTCGATCTCCACCGGAAACCTCCAGGCCTGCCCCGGGGGCGTCGCGAGTTTGGCGAGCACCCGCACCGTCGGAAACAGCTCCTGCCCGGGGGCGTCCGCGAAGCCCGTGAGCCGGAGCCGGTAGGGCTGGCCCACCACGATGCCCATCCGCAGCGGGGCGGGCCGCCGCGGAGACCAGCCCTCGGCCGTCTCGATCGAGATCGACAGGCCCTCGGGCCCGCGAATCTCGACCGGCTGCACCGCATCGGGCAGCACACCATCCGGACAGGGACCGGGCTGCAGGCGCCCGCGAGCGCCAATCGCTCCCGGTGGAAGGTCTCTGGCGAGTGTTCCCGTCGTGATCGGCTCGGCATCCTCGTGGGCAAGGCCCACAGAGGCGGACGAGGCGAGGACGACGGTCGCCAGCAGTCCGCGGGCAACCCGCAGCACGGACCCTGTCCGGATGGTGGTGGTGGGCGTGTTCATCACTCCAGGTAGTCACCCGGCTCCGGCGGGCAGAGGCCGGCGGCAGCCGCGGCCGCGTCGGGATCGGGACCGCCGTTCTCGACGAACCGCTTGCGATCTTCCGGCGGCTGCTTGAGCTTGATGTGCGGCACGTCGGACCGTTCCGCGATGTAGGCCCGGTGGGCCGGCTTCGGATAGCTCAGGCCCGGGTACTGCTGGACGTGCAGCTTGAGCTCACGCGTCGGCGGCGGGATGTGCATCTTCGTGTGGTTCGTGATCGTGTGCTTCTGCAGGCCGGCGGGCACCCCCAGTGGGATGTGCGCGGGGCCGGGCAGTCCGATCGGCGTGCCGGTGATCGGCATGCCGTACTCCGGCGCCGTGGCGCCGGCGAGGAACGCCGGGGGCAGCTGCGCGGGGTTGCCTCCCGCGGGCATGCCGAGAGGCGCGGCGATGCCGACAGGGCAGTTGCCACCACCACCGCCGCCACCGGGACCGCCTCCCATGCCGCCGGCAACGGCCGCATAGCCGCCGCTGCCCGGGGATTGGAGATCCTTGTTGCCGATGCGGATGATCGCCAGGATCGAGCCGCGGCGATCGGCCTCGCAGACCGGATCGATGCCCGGATCGAGCCGCGTGCTCACGAGCGTCTCGACTCCGGCGACCGCGAGTTCCTGGAAGTCGGGATCGGGGAGGTACACGACCTTCGTCACGAAGTTGCCCGCCGTGACCTGGTCGAGATCCTCCTCGGTGAGTTGGAACGGGACCGCGTTGTGGTCGAGGAACGCCGCCGTGCGCGGCGCCACCGGAGCGACCTCGATCGTCGGGTAGAGCTCGAGGCCCTCGTGGCCGGGGATGTCGGTGATCTTGAGGCGGTAGATCGCGCCCTGCGGAAAGTCGTAGCGGCCGGGTGTGACGAGCGGCTCGGAGTCGAAGCCGCCGGAACCGCTGACATCCCAGCGGACCTGCATGCCGTCGGGACCGATGAACCCGATCTGCGACGTCGGACCCATGACGCCGCCACCCATGCCGACTCCACCCTCGCCGCCGGCGGCCGCCGCGTCGGCCAGGGCGGCCTCGTAGGAGGCGGGCACGATCACACCCGGGCCGGGGCCTTCGACGCCGGGGCCGGGGTGCTGGAGCATGGCCGCCGGGGGCAGCACGTTGGTGTGCGGGGTCGCGACTGGACGAATCTGGGCCAGTCCTGTGAGCGGGGAGTTGGCCGGGATGTGGCAGCCCGTCAGCGACGCTGCGAGCGACAGTCCGACGAACCCGTGCAGACGCGTCTTCATCACCATGGCATCTCACCTCCAAAGCCGGCGATCGTCTGGCGACCGCGGTCGTTCCGTCTTGGGCCGGCCGCGACGCTTGCCGTAGACTCGCGGACGACCCGCGAATCCGGACGGCAGCGGCTGCACCGACTCTCCGACACCTGTGTTTCGACGCCCGGCCGCCCGTTTCTTTGGCAAAATCCTCAAGGTTTCTCCGACCGTGACGAACCGCCCTTTGCCCAGTCCCCCGAAACCGCGCCCGTGGCCGTGGTGGCTCGCGCCGCTCCTCGCCACGGGCATCGCGGTGCAGGGCGGGGGAGGGGAGGGTGCCCCTCGGGCCCTCGCCCAGGGGGCACCGTCGGGCAGCATCTACCAGCGGGGCGCGGAAGCCGACTCCGCCGGAAGCGGCGAACGGGTCGTCGCCGCCATGATCGCGGGGCTCGGCCGGGCGGAGTCGATCTCGGCCCGCGTGCGGCAACTCGCGCGGGTGGGTGACGTCGTGCTCAAGGGCGGAGGCCGGTACGTGCAGTCGGGCACGGGCGTCGAGCAGCGGTTCCGCCTGGAGTCGAGGCTCTCGGCCGACACCGAGACGTTCGACCTGCTCGAGGTCTGTGACGGACTGTTCCTGTGGAACTTCCGCCAGCTCGGGATGCAGTCGCCGACGGTGCAACGCATCGACGTGCAACGCGTCCACGAGCAGCTCGAGAGGCTGCAGGTCGGCCAACGGCCCAGCGACGGTCCGTATCTGGGCGGCATCCAACGCATGCTCATGCTCGTCCGCGAACGGTTCGAGTTCGCGGAACCGGTCGCCGAGGAACTCGACGGCATGCCGGTCTGGAGGGTGGATGGTTCGTGGAACAGGAGGCGGCTGGCGGAACTGCTCCCCGACCAGGCCGAGGCGATCGACCTGCCCGCGGGCATCACCGCCGCCGACCTTCCCGAGGGCCTGCCCTGGAGCGTGCGGCTGTCGGTGGGCCGACGCGACCTGTTTCCGTTTCGCATCGAGTGGCTGGCGATCCCGGGGCCGCGTCCTGTGGCGGCGACGGCGCCCGACGTGGTGACGGTGTTCGAGCTCTACGACGTGCGCATCGGCGAGCCGGTCGATGCCACGGCGTTCGTCTACAAGCCCGCCATCGAAGGGCTGATCGACGTCACCGATCAGTTTGTCCGGAACCTGTCGCCGATGCGGCCGTGACGTCGGCACCGCCCGCGGCCACCAGCCGCCGGGCCACGTCGATCGCCGCGAGCATGCTCGACGGATCGGCGGAGCCGGTGCCGACGATGTCGAACGCGGTGCCATGCGCGACGCTCGTGCGCACCACGGGGAGCCCGAGCGTGATGTTCACCGCCCGATGCATCCCGAGGAGCTTGACCGGGATGTGGCCCTGGTCGTGGTACAGCGCGACGACGCCGTCGAACGCGCCCTGGCTCGCCCGCAGGAAGAGCGTGTCGGCGGGGAGCGGCCCCGCGACGTCGAGTCCGTCCGCGATGAGCCGTTCGACGGCGGGGGCGACCAGCCGCGGCTCCTCGTCGCCGAACAGTCCGCCTTCGCCGCCGTGCGGGTTGAGCGCCGCGACCGCGAGCCGGGCCGGCCGGTCGAGGAGCGCCGCAAGCACGCGGGCGAGCCGGCGGCCCGCCGCGACGATCGTCGGTGTCGAAAGGTGGCCCAGGGCGTCGCGCAGTGATTCGTGGAGCGTCGCATGCACCACGCCGAGACCACCCTGAGCCCCCCCGGCCGCGGGCAGCCAGAGCATCATCGACGCCGCCGCGTCGGGCAGGCCGCAGGCCCGCGCGAGCCATTCGGTGTGCCCGGGCACATCGTGGCCCGCCGCGTGGATCGCCTCCTTGTTGAGCGGCCCGGTGACGATCGCCCGGGCTTGCCCGCGCCGCACGCAGTCAAACGCCGTCTCGAGCGCCCGGATCGCCGCGGCGCCGCCGGCAGCCGAGATGCGGCCTCGCCGGACCGGCTCACCCCGCGCCGACGGCTCGATCACCAGCAGTGTCTCGCGCCGCGACGGGCGATCGTCGTCGGCCGCGACCGTCTCCAGGCTGAGCGGCGGCAGACCGGGCGGTAGCAGGCCGGGCGTGTCGCGGAGCGTCGCGGCGAGCATGTCGGCCGACGCCACGACCCGCAACCGGGCGGTGGCGTGCGCCGCCGACCTCGTCCAGGAGGCAATCGCCACCTCGGGGCCGATCCCCGCCGGATCGCCGCACGTGATCAACAGCTTGGGTGACGAGGGGTGGGTCATCGGCGGCCGTAAGCCTATAACGGAGCGAAGGCGATCGCACGCTCATGCTTCCATGACGGGCCCGCCGCCGCCGCCGAGGTTTCAACGACAGCTCCATGGAACGCGTCTTTTCCCGTGTGGCCACGTTCGCCGTGGCGCTGCTCGTGGCCACCGCGGGTCTCGGCCTGTGGATCGGCGACCTGCACGGACAAACCGATCCGCACCTGCTCCGCTGGGGCACGGTCCACCGGCTTTCCGGCGTGCTGGCCGCGCTGCTCGTCGTGCTCGTCAACAGCATGGCGGTGACCTACTTCATCGGCACGGGTCGGTGGTGCAGGGAGGTGGTCGAAACCTACGGCCTCGACGGCGGCTACATCGAACGCAGCCGGACGCTCAAACGGCGGGCATTCCCCTTCGCGATGCTCGGCATGCTGGCCGTGGTGGCGATCGTCGCGCTCGGCGGCGCCGCCGATCCGGCTTCGGGCCGCCCCGGCACGCAGGAGTGGGTGACGCCGCACCTCGTGGGCGCCTTGACGCTGGTGGCGTTGATCGCCTGGCTCTTCCAGGCCCAGCGGCCCACCATGCGCCGCCAGCACGAACTCATCGAGGAAGTGCTCGCCGACGTGCGCGCGATCCGCGCCGCCCGCGGCCTCGACGTCGAGACCTAGGCGGTCAGTCGTGAGCGTGGCCGCCGCCCGCGCCGGCGTGCGCGGCGTGGGCGTGGGACGAATGCTCCATCACCACGATGGCCCAGGCGGCCGAGATGCCGAGCGCCAGGGCGGCGGTGAGGAGGAGCCGGTCGTGGCTGTGAAACTCCACCTCCGGCAGCAGGTCGGCGGCGGCGATGCACAGGAACGCCCCGGCCGCCATCGCCAGGGCCGCGCCGAGGACGGTGCTCTGATGACCGCCCGCCACCCGCAGGCTGGCCATGAACAGGATCGCGCCGAGCGGCACGACCAACGCGTAGGCGCCGTTCACCAGGCGGCGGGTGCCGCCGCTCGCTCCCGCCTTGATCATCAGCGTGGCGATGATCCCCGAATCGAACGGCTTGTGCAGCACGATCGCCAGAAACGTGGCGAACCCGGCCAGCAGCGAGTCGCCATGATCACCGTCGGCGCCGACGGAGGCGGCCAGGGCGGCGCCGTCGGCGAGACTGTGGAGGGCCAGGCCGGCAAAGGCGCCGCACCACGCCCAGGGACCGCTGCCGACCGCGGCGGCGTGGGCGTGGCTGTGCGCGTGGTCCGACGCATGGTCGTGGCCACAGCCGTGGCTCCCGTCGGCGGAGTGGTGGGCGTGGCCGTGAAAGGCCCGCTCGAGCAGGAACATCAGGAAGAATCCCGCCAGCACCCAGGCCACGGTCGTGTCGATGCGGCGGCCGAACTCGAGATAGGCGTGCGGGAGCAGGTGCAGCAGGCCCACGCCGAGCATCACGCCACCGGTGAACGACAGCAGAACCTGCATCCGACGGTGGCCGAGGGTCAGGAACGCCACCGAGGAACCGCCCGCCCACGCGGCTCCGGCGATCAGGACGAGGTAGCCGACGAGGCTGGCGACGGCGGCCGGCTGGAGTGTGATCGCGGCGAGAGATTGCATGGACGGGCACCGGAACGCGGAAACCGCCCATGATGGGGCGGCGATTCCGGTCAGGCAAGGCCCGGACAGGAACGGCTTACCGGCGGTACTGCCAGGGCCCCTGGAAATTCTGATAGGGGCGAGCCGCCTGTTCCATCTGCTGCCGTATCAACTGCGCCTTCTCGGTCCAGGACGCATCGCCCACGGCGAGCACG
>RFUD01000148.1 GCA_009923125.1 Planctomycetia bacterium | reverse complement strand
GGCGGGCGGGGCTGCGGTTCCCAGTCGCCGCAGTGCCGGCGGGCCGACTCGACCAGCGCGGCGAAATCCACGGCGCCGGTGGCGGCGAGCACGATGTTGTCCGGGGCGTAGCGCCGGCGGTGGTAGTCGCGCATCGCATTCACGTCGAGCGCGGTGATCGAGTCGATCGTCCCGAGCACGCTGCGGGCCAGCGGATGCCCGGCGAAGTAGGCGGCCCGGCAACGGTCGTCGGCGCCGAACGGCGGCTGGTCGTCGTACATCCGGATCTCTTCCAGGATGACGAGCTTCTCGGTCCGGAAGTCCTCCTCCCGCAACGCCGGCCGCATCATCCGGGCGAGCAGCGAAACGGCCTCGTGCTGCTGCTCCGGGAGGACGGCCGCGTGATACACGGTGTCCTCCTCGCTGGTGAAGGCGTTGGCGGCGGCGCCCATCCAGTCGAAGCGGCGGTTGATCTCGTCGCCCGACAGGTCGGCCGTGCCCTTGAAGATCATGTGTTCGAGAAAGTGGCTCGCGCCCCACAGGGCGTCGGTCTCGTCGCGGGCCCCCGTCTTCACGAAGAACCCCACGCTCGTGGAGAGCCCGCCGTCGGTGACCTCGGCGATCACGTCGAGGCCGTTGGCCAGCCGCTCATGCCGAAACCGCATCGGGCACCTCCAGAGGCTCTCGGCCGAGCGAGACGACCGACAGGTCGCGGATGGGATTGGCCGCCAGCCAGGCCTCGATCGACGCGATCGTCAGCCGGTCGTACCGGGCGAGCTCGTCGGCCAGCGTGCGGACCGCACCGAGGTGATACCACTGCCGTGCGATCGCGCCCGCGCGGGCCGCGCTCGACTCCTGCTGCATCACGAGCCCGCTCTTCGCACGGGCCTTCACGCGGTCGAGCTCCTCCGCCTGCAGCGTGCCCGGCAGCCGCTCGATCTCGGCCACCATCACGTCGAGCGTTTCCTGGGCGCGGGCGGCGCTGGTGCCGGAATAACAGACCGCGGCCGCGTGGTCGCGGAGCGTCTGGTAGCCGGCCGACACGCTGTAGCACAGCCCGCGTCGCTCGCGGACCTCCGTGAACAGCCGGGCGCTGGTGCCGCCGCCGAGGACGGCCAGCCCCGCGGTCGCCTCGTAGGAGTCGTCGTCGCGGTAGGGGGGCGCCGACCAGGCCAGGGCGATGTGGGTCTGCTGTGCGTCGTGCGGGACGTGACGAAACCGCGGCCCGCGGTCGCCGGTGCGGACCGGGGGCGCCGCGCCGGTCTGCCAGTCGCCGAACAGGTCGCGCACGCGCCGCACGACGTCCTCCCAGTCGATCCTGCCGGCGACGGCGATGATCGTGCCGTCGGGGCGGACATGCGTGCCGACGAACGACCGGACGGCGTCGAGCTGCAGCCGCTCGACGTCGGCGGAGAGTCCCTCGCTCGGCATGCCCCACGGGCTCGGGTAGTGGAGCTGCTTGATCGCCGCCATCGCCCGGTGGGCCGGGTCGTCCTCGGTGCCGGCCAGGTTTTGCAGCACCATCTGTCGCGCGCTGTCGAGCTGGTCGGCCTCGAGCCGGGGCCGGCGGAGGATGTCGGCGTAGATCGGCAGGGCTTCCGGGAGCTGGCGGGCGACCATCGCGCCGGCGAAGCTCGCGTGGCTGGTGGACACGCTCTGCGACCACTGCACGCCCGCCCCCTCCAACGCCTCGACGACCTCGCGGCTCGAGCGGTCACCGGCCCCGCGCAGCATCATCTCCCCGGAGAGCGTGGCGAGGCCGCAGCGGCCCGGCCCGTCGTGCACCGCGCCGGCCGGCGTGTGAAACGCGATGGCGACCGATTCGAGTCCCGGCAGCTCCTCGCCGAGGATCACGATGCCATTGTCGAGCGTGGCGGAGAACAGGGTCTGCTTCACGGGCAGGCGACTTCGGCGACGAGGTCGAGGTCGGCCGGTGCGGGCACCCCGGGCGAAGGACCGCCGGCGGAGACCGCGCCGCCATCGACGATCTTGTAGACGGTCTTCACCTTGCGGAAGCCGAGCCGCTGGTAGAGCCGCACGGCCCGGGCATTGCCCGCCGTGACCTCCAGCGACGCCCGCCGCAGCCCGTGTGAGCGGAAGCCGGCCAGTGCCTGTTCGATGAGGCAGGTGCCGAGCCCCAGGCCGCGCTGGGAGGGCAACACGCCGATGTTCTGGATCGAACCGATCCCGAAGCGATCGACCACCCCCTGGATCGTGCCGCACCACTCGAGATCACCGTGGTGGTCGTTGCGGACGACGAGCCAGGTGGCGGTCGGCAGGAACCCGGACTTGCCCCGGATCTCGCGCATCAGCCGGCGGCAGCCGTCGAGGTCGCCCAGGCAGGGGAACACGGTCGCGTCGATCTCGGACCGAAACGAGCGGAACTTCGTGCGGGCGTGGACGTCGAGCAACGCCTCGTTCCACGGCACGTAGCGATACCCGGCGGGCAGCGGGAGCGCCGCGCGGGAGGCGGCCAGGTCCGCATCCATCCGGAACCGTTTGAAGTAGGTCGATTTCACCGGGGGCCCCGGACGGCTGACGACGGCGGAGCCACACCCGACGGGCAGGCCGACGCTTTGAAGGTAAGTATGCCCTCCGCCGCGGTCAACGCGCCGGCGGCTGCGGTCCGCGGCCGCGGCCGTTGCGGCAACGCGGCCGCAGCGGTATATTTTTGAGGCTTCAAAAAATGTATTTTGGCCTCTCAAAAACCGCGTGGGGTGCCCGGCTGCTGTCGGCGTTTGCGGCCGCGATCGCGTGTTCCGCCGGAGTGGCCCCGGGCGGGGACGGCCCCCGGGTGGTGGCCACGACCACGGTGGTCGCCGACCTTGTGCGGCAGGTGGCGGGCGACCGCGTGACGGTGGACGCGCTGATGGGGCCCGGGATCGATCCCCACAGCTACAAGGCGACGCCCCGCGATGCCGATCGCCTCGCCCGGGCCGACCTCGTGGTGGCGTCGGGGCTGCACCTCGAGGGCAAACTCGGCGAACTTCTCGACAGGCTCGGTCGGCGGACGCGGGTCGTCGCCGTGGCCGAAACCCTGCCGCGCGACAGGCTGCTGGAGGTCGCGCCGGGGCTCTACGATCCACACGTCTGGTTCGACGCCCGGCTGTGGAGCGGATGCGCACCGGCCGTGGCCGAGGCGGTCGCGGCCGCCGACGCCGACGGGGCGGAGACCTTCCGGCAGCGGGCCCGAGACTACGCCGCGCGGCTCGTCGCCCTCGACGATGAACTGCGGGCCAGGATCGCCACGATTCCCGCGGAACGACGCGTGCTCGTGACCGCGCACGATGCCTTCCGCTACTTCGGCCGCGCCTACGGCATCGACGTGGTCGGCGTGCAGGGCACCAGCACCGAGAGCGAGGCCGGGCTCGCCGACATCAACCGACTCGTCGATCTCATCGTGGCCCGAAAACTTCCGGCCGTGTTCGTGGAGACGAGCGTGTCGGATCGCAACGTCGAGGCCCTCCGGGAGGGGGCGCGGGCCCGCGGCCAGCCCGTGACGCTCGGCGGTCGCCTGTACTCCGATTCGCTCGGCGGTCCGGGCAGCGGCGGCGAGACGCTCGAGGCGGTGCTGCGGGCCAACGTCGAGGCGATCGTGTCGGGGCTCGCGGGAGGGCGGTGATGTCGGCCGTCGGAGCCCCCGCCCTCGAACTGCACGACGTCACCGTCGCCTACGGTCGCCGACCGGTGCTGTGGAACGTCGATCTGACGGTGACGGCGCCGGGGCTGTTCGGGATCATCGGCCCCAACGGCGCCGGCAAGAGCACGCTGCTCAAGGCGGCCCTCGGACTCGTGCCCCTCGCGGGCGGCAGCGTGCGGCTGTTCGGCCGGCCGCTGGCCGCGGTGCGGGAGCGGATCGGCTACGTGCCGCAGCGGGAAACGGTGGACTGGGATTTTCCCGTGAGCGTGATGGACGTCGTGCTGATGGGCACGTACGCCCGCCTGGGATGGTTTCGCCGTCCGGGGGTGGCGGAGCGGGAGACCGCCCGCGCGGCGCTCGAGCGGGTCGGGCTGGCCGACCTGGCCGGTCGCCAGATCGGACGGCTCTCCGGCGGCCAGCAGCAGCGGGTGTTCCTCGCCCGGGCGCTCGCCCAGGCCGCCGACCTGTACTTCCTCGATGAGCCGATGGCGGGCGTGGACGTCCGCTCCCAGGAACGGATCTTCGGCGTGCTCGACGACCTGCGTCGCCAGGGACGGCTGGTGATCGTCGTGCACCACGACCTGCGGACCGCCGCCGACTGGTTCGATGGCGTGGCCCTCGTGGACATGCGGCTGGTGGCGGCCGGACCGACCGCGACCGTGCTCACGCCCGAGAACCTGCGGCGCACGTACGCCGGGCATCTCGATGTGCTCGACGAGTTGGGCCGGGCGGTGCAACGTGGGGGACGCACGTCGTGAGCCCCGCGGCCGCGCTGCCCTACAACACCCTCGTGGTGGCGGCCGCGGTCGCCGCGGTCGGGTTCGCGGCCGGGGTCGTCGGCTGTTTCGGCGTGCTGCGGCGACGGGCCCTCGTCGGCGATGCGGCCTCGCACGCCACGCTTGCCGGCGTCGTCTCCGCATTCCTGCTCACCGGCCGGCGCGACCTGCCCACGCTGCTCGCCGGCGCGTTCGTGGCGGCGCTGGCGGGCCTCGCGGCCCTCGTCGCGATCCGCCGCTTCACCCGCACCCGCGACGATGCCGCGACGGCGATCGTGCTCGGCGTGTCGTTCGGTCTCGGCATCGCGCTGCTCTCCGGCCTGTCGGCCCGCGGCGTGGCCGGAGCGGGCGGGCTCGAGCAGTTTCTCATGGGCCACACCGCCGCGCTGACGTCCGCCGACGCGATCGCCCTCGCGGGCGTCTCGGCGGCGGCCGTGCTCGTCGTGTGGCTGGCCCTCAAGGAAGCGACGCTCGTCGCGTTCGATCCCGCGTTCGCGGCCGCCTGCGGCTGGCCCGTGCCGCTGCTCGACTACGCGTTGGTCGCGCTCGTGGCCGTGATGGTGGTCGTGGGCCTGCCGGCCGCGGGCGCCGTGCTCGTGACGGCGCTGGTGGTGATCCCGCCGGTCGCCGCCCGGCAGTGGACCGACCGCGTCGCGCCGATGCTCCTGCTCGCCGGCACGCTCGGGCTGGTGGCGGCGCTGGGCGGCGTGGCCGCCAGCGCGCTCGTGCCGCGGCTGCCCACCGGACCGACCATCGTGCTCGCGGCGGCGGCCCTGTTCGCGGTGTCGTTTTTCTTCGCCCCCGAGCGTGGCTGGCTGGCCCGCCGGCGGATGCTCCGCGACGTCGCGCGGCGGATCGCCGCCGGCACGCTCACGCCGGACGAGGATCACGCCGATGGATGAGTTCACCGGGATGCACGCCTGGGCGATCGCCTCCGCGGCCATCGTGTCGGCCGGCTGCGCGCTGGTCGGCGCGCTGTTGGTCGTGCGGCGCATGAGCCTGCTGGGCGACGCGATCAGTCACGCCGTGCTGCCAGGCATCGTGCTCGCCGTGCTCGCCGGAGGCCGGCCGGGCGGGCCGCTGGTGCTCGGGGGCGCGGTGGCCGCGGCCCTCGCGACCGTGCTGCTCGTGCAGGCGCTGCGCCGCGAGGGCGGCCTGACGGAGGATGCCGGCACGGGCGTCGTGTTCACCACGTTGTTCGCCTTCGGGGTCGTGCTCGTCACCGCCGCCGCGTCGCGGATCGACCTCGACCCGTCGTGCATCCTGTACGGCGTCCTGGAACTGGTGCCGTTCGACACCGTCGCGGTCTGGGGCCGGGAGGTGCCGCGGGCCTTCGTCACGGGCGCGGTCGTGCTCGCCGTCGTGGCCTGCGGGCTCGCGGCGACGTGGAAGGAGCAGGTGTTCACCGCGTTCGACTTCGAGGGTGCGCGGGCCGCCGGCGTGCCGGTCGCCGCCGTGACCACGGGCCTCCTGGCGGCGACGGCACTCGTCACGGTGGCGAGTTTCGAGGCCGCGGGGGCGATTCTCGTGGTCGCGATGCTGGTCGTGCCGGCGGCGACGGCCGAACTGCTCGTGCGCCGGATGGGCATGCTGGTGTTCGTGGCCATGGTGCTGGGGGTCGCGGCCGCGGGCCTCGGCTATCTGGCGGCGTGGCGGTTCGACACCAGCGCCGCCGGCATGATCGCGGTGGTGCTGGGGGTGCAGTACGCGGTGGCGGCGATCGTGGCGCCGGACGACGGCCTCCTCGCCAGGCTCGCCTCGCGGGCCGCGCTGGCGTGGCGGGTGGGGTGCGAGGACGCGCTGGCGCTGCTGTGGCGGATCGAGGAAGCGGGCCCCGGTGCTCCGCGACCGGCGGGTTCGTGGCTCGCGCGGGCCACGCTGCCGTGGCTGGCGGTACGCGGTCGCGTCGTGCTGGATGCGGGCCGCTGGCGACT